>DAIOTD010000134.1:0-1625 GCA_036752205.1 Atopostipes sp. | reverse complement strand
AAAGTTCTTTTTTATAATGTCGAATAATTCGACTAGACTAATTTCTTCTTCCATTAAAGCCTGACACTACCTTTCAATAAATCCTTTTTTTGTATTCAAAATATTAATATGTAGTTATAAATTAATGTTTATATAAATAGTTAAGAATCATTTTATCATATCGATTTCATTATATCTATAACATCTTGTGGATTTCATTATTTGTTTCACTTTATTACAATTTAACATTTCACTAAATTGACAATTATCATTATAGCTTACCTCCTATTAAAATCAAAGGACATTTTTGTTTTATTTAGTCTATCATGTTATTACTACTACTCAAAACTTCAAGGACTGTGCTATAATTTAACTTAACGATTGGAGAGGAGTTACAATATGAATGCTAAAAACTATATAAAAGAGGTATTAAAAAGTGTAAATAAAAAACATGCTGACAAACCTGAATTTGTTCAAGCTATTTCAGAATTTTTACCGACCCTTGAACCTTATATAGAAGAACATGATGAAATTGAAGAAAATAATTTATTAGAATTACTGATTGAGCCTGAACGGGTCATTCAATTTCGAGTACCTTGGGAAGATGATGAAGGTAAATGGCAAGTCAACTTAGGATGGCGCGTACAGTACAATTCTGCCCTCGGTGCTTATAAAGGTGGGATACGATTCAATTCGACAGTTAATGAAAGTATTTTACGTTTCTTAGGATTTGAGCAAACGTTCAAGAATGCCTTAACCAACCAAGCTTTAGGTGGTGGTAAGGGCGGAAGCGACTTTGATCCTCGTGGAAAATCTGATCGAGAGGTTATGCGTTTTGTTCAGAGCTTTATGACCGAGTTGCATCGTTATATTGGACCGAATGTTGACGTACCCGCTGGAGATATTGGGGTTGGTCACCGTGAGATTGGTTATATGTATGGCCAGTATAAACGATTAAACAAACCACATGCAGGCGTATTGACTGGGAAACCGACTAGTATGAATGGAAGTTTTGGTCGAACGGAAGCTACTGGTTATGGGTTAGTTTATTTCACACAAAATGCTCTAGAAGATTACGGTGATTCGCTTAAAGGTAAAAAAGTTGTTGTTTCAGGAACCGGGAATGTGAGTACCTATACCGTAGAAAAAGCCACAGAACTTGGAGCAATTGTTGTCGCTGTCTCGGATAGTAGTGGATATGTCTATGATTCCAATGGCGTGACAGCAGAGACGCTAAAAGAATTGAGAAAACGAGGCAGTGGTGCCTTACAATATTATACTGAACTCTATCCTGATGCAGTATATACCCCTGATGAGTCTGTATGGGCTGCGGACTTAAACTATGACATCGCCTTCCCTTGTGCAACTCAAAATGAAATTGATGCAGATAAAGCGTCTAATATGGTTCAGTGCGGTGTGCAAGCCGTTTTTGAAGGAGCCAATATGCCCAGTGACGAAGCTGCGATTGAAGTTTATTTTGAAAATAACATCTTATATGGACTTGGCAAAGCTGCGAATGCTGGTGGAGTTGCCGTTTCTTCATTAGAGATGGCGCAAAATGCACAACGTGAACAATGGACTATTGAAGAAGTCGATGAAAGATTGCAAGTGATTATGAAAGATATCTACACTCTATGTAGTGAGAC
>DAIOTD010000133.1:0-1644 GCA_036752205.1 Atopostipes sp. | reverse complement strand
GCAACATCGCATCCGCTGTCTCAGGCCCCACTCCTTTAATCGATAATAGCTCCGTTCTTATATCTTCTGTAGGAATGTCTTTAAACTTATCTAAACTGAAACCATGCCCTTTATACCATTTCATCAATTCTTTTATGTACACACTCTTTTGTTTGTTGAAACCTGCCGGACGAATCAATTCACGCAGTTTTTCAAGATCCATTTCAAGTAATTGTTCGGCGGTGAAATAGCCTTCTAAGTTATCCAGCGCTAAATGACAGTTTCGTTCAGTGGTTCTTTGTATAAGAATCATTGCGACCCAATCCTCTATTCGATTCTCATTTTCCCACCAATTTTGATAACCATAATGTTCCACTAATTTATTCAAAACACGCAATTTTTCTACATCTGATTTCATAACAGTCTGATATCCTTTCTTATGATTTGTCAGTTTAGTGTAACATCTATCGAATTTCGAACCTTATTAAAGTGCTTAAAGCTAAACACTCAAATGGACCAACAGGTTAGTCATTTTCAAAACAAAAAAAGACTTACTACTCGTGAAAGTAGTAAGCCATTTAATGTTCTGTTTATTATTCTTCGTCTGACTGTAAACCGTATTTTTTGTTGAAACGGTCGATACGTCCATCTGCTTGAGCAAACTTTTGTTTACCAGTGTAGAATGGATGTGAGTCTGATGAGATCTCAACACGGATTAATGGGTATGTGTTACCATCTTCCCACTCAATCGTCTCTTCAGAAGATTGTGTTGAACCTGACATAAATTCGAAACCTGTTGTTGTATCTCTAAAAATTACTTTGTTGTATTCTGGATGAATTTCGCTTTTCATACTTTTCACTCCTCTGCCATAGAACTTCTTGTTCCATAGTTTATTGTTTTCATGCGTTTTATGATTATAACTTGAATAAGATTGTTTTGCAATCCAATTCTTGCAACACCAAATATAATAGCATGTAATCAGCGATATTGCAATATCTTTTCCGTAAAAACTTCAATCTTTGCTCGTTTTAATTATTCACTCGGCTTAAGACATTTTTTATAAATTCTTCGTTCGTTTTCGTGACTTGTAAGGTTTTCATGAACTTTTCAGTAAATTCGAGTGAGTCGTTTGGAATACTACGACGTAGACGAAACACTGCTTCAAATTCGTCTTTCGATAAAATGAGCTCGTCTTTACGCGTACTTGATTTTACGATATCGATTGCTGGGAATATACGACGGTTCGCTAACGTACGAGATAAGTGGATTTCCATATTTCCAGTACCTTTAAACTCTTCGTAAATCACATCATCCATACGGCTTCCCGTATCGACAAGAGCTGTAGCAATTATCGTTAAGCTTCCGCCTTCTTCCACATTTCGTGCTGATCCGAAGAAACGTTTCGGTGGGTATAAAGCTGCTGGGTCAATTCCCCCACTTAGAGTACGCCCACTTGGTTGCTCCACTAAGTTATAAGCACGGGATAATCTTGTCAGACTATCCATTAAAATAACCACATCACGTTTGTCTTCCACTAATCGACGTGCGCGTTCTAGAACTAATTCGCTGACTCGAACGTGATTTTGAGCCTTCTGGTCGAAAGTTGAGTTAACGACTTCCCCTTTAATGCTACGCTCAATATCCGTTACTTCCTCTGGACGCTC
>DAIOTD010000132.1:0-2106 GCA_036752205.1 Atopostipes sp. | reverse complement strand
GGAATAAATATCGCTGGTATAAAGTTCATAATTTTTAGATCGGTCACTTCGAGTAAATTTAAACCGATTAACATTACTAAAATACCACCGATCGCATTGATGTCGTTAATCATGACATCTGTCATCAAAGTGTTCAGACTACCTGCAAATATAACTGTAATTGCTTTACTTAGAAAAACAGGTACAGCTGAGAACATCACACCAATACCTAAACTGGAAGCCAGTATAATACTTGTAACCCCATCGATAACAGCGTTAGTCATCATAATGTCGTGCGTCCCCGTTAAACCACTTTCAAGTGGTCCCATAATCGATAATGCGCCGACGCCCATCAGTAAAAAGCCCGTTATTAGACCTTCTGAAAAAGTAGACTCACTATTTACGCTCGCCATCTTGTCTGAGAGTTTATCTGCTAAAAAGTTTACCTTGTTATCAATACCCAATACTTCACCAATCACGACCCCAAAAACCATCGCTAAAATGATTAGAATCGTATTTTCTCCAGAGCCCATTCCTTGTACCCCGATAAAAATGGCACTTACCGCAACGGCATTCATAACGGACTTTTCTAAGTGTTCTGGGATTCCTTTATTTAATAGTAGACCCAATAGTCCACCAAAAAAGATGGCTAAACCATCTATCGTTACACCGTAAAACATTTTTTATCTCCTTCGATTAAAAAGTCATGCTCACTATTATATAGAGGGTTTAGAGGAGATGCAACCTGTATACTTTACAGATGAAATTGTTCATTTCAAAGCGGGTGAGGTATAATGAAGAAAATACATTCTAAAAGGAGACGCTATGGAACAATTACCAAATTGCCCAAGTTGTGAAAGTGATTTAACCTATACAGATGGGAGTTTATATATCTGCCCGATGTGTGGTCATGAATGGACTCAAGCTGAAATGGATGCAGCAGAAGAAGCTGCAATTGTCCGCGATAGCAATGGGAATGAATTAGTTAACGGAGATTCTGTGACGGTTATTCAAGATATTAAATTGTCTGGTGCATCGAGGATTAAACAAGGAACTAGAGCAACCAAACTAAGTATTCTAGATGATCCAGTTAACGACCATGATATTGAAGTATCCATTGAAGGTATGGGTCGCATGTATCTGAAGTCACACCTTGTAAAAAAGTAATAGATAGAAATAGTCATTAGAGGGCTAATAACCTCCGATGGCTATTTTTCTATTTGAGCAGCCTCCGAATATCGAATCATGGCATAGTAATGTTATACTGACTGTAAATAAATCTTGAAATAGACTGAGGAGGTTTCGTATGCTCCAACTAAGAGAAGTAAACTACAAGATTGATTCGAATGGTTATCCGAATTATCCATTCAACCTGCCAATTTTTCAAAGTTTGAATCAATTAGTCTTTGATAAACCAGTCACGATTTTCGTTGGAGATAATGGAACAGGAAAATCAACGATATTGGAGTCTATCGCAACAGCTGGTGAGTTGATCACAATAGGTAATGATTTTAAAGCACCCGCCTTTGGCAAAGAGATAACCAAATCGATTAAGCTTGTCTGGAATCGAAAATCGAGGGTTGGCTTTTATTTCAAAGCGAATGACTTTATTCAGTTTATTGAACGGACCAAACAAACGAAACAAGAATCACGGGAAGCGATTGAGGAAATTGACAGAAGCAACCTAGACCCATTGGCTAAAATGCCACATGCTCGGACGTTGTATGATTTGAAGCAGTTGTATGGAGATGGTTTGGAGTTTCGTTCGCATGGTGAAAGTTTTCTAGACTTATTTCGTTCGAGATTTCAGGCGAATGGCTTATACATACTAGATGAGCCCGAAGCGCCATTGTCTCCGGTAAATCAATTGGCGTTGATTTCCATGATGAAAGATGCGATTGAAGAGGGAGCACAATTTGTTCTTGCAACACACTCCCCAATCTTGATGGCCTTTCCAGATGCAAAAATATATTCACTTGAAATGGATAGTATTTCAACAGTAGCTTTTGATGACTTGGAACATGTCACCATCACGAGAGATTTCTTGAACAATCCAGGGAGTTTCTTAAAACACTTATAAGAAGAGGGATAAAATGCACACCGTTACACTTTATTTAGTTCGTCACG
>DAIOTD010000131.1:0-2120 GCA_036752205.1 Atopostipes sp. | reverse complement strand
GCGTTGACTAATTTGGTCAAGTCATTTTGCATAAGCGCTAAGTCAGATACCTCTACCGCTACGTCGGTTCCTTGGCCCATAGCTATTCCAACATCCGCTTTGACCAATGCCGGCGCATCATTAACGCCATCACCAACCATGGCTACAACACCATATTTTTCTTGCTGATGTTCTATTATATTAGATTTGTCTTCTGGCATCACATCTGCGATGACTTCATCAATACCTAACTCTTTTGCTACAGCTTTACCGGTCATTTCAGAATCACCTGTGATTAAAGTCGTATGAATGCCCAGACGTTTGAAATACTCGATCGTGCTTTTTGCAGCTGTGTTTGGAATATCCATCAATCCAATTAGACCTACAACTTCTTCATCCTCAGCCACATAGACAACCGTGTTTCCCTCTGCTGCCCACTCTTCGTTTAATTGCGCGAACATGGTTGATACATTTTTAAAAGAAGTTGGTTTTCCAATTCGATACTCTCTTCCATTGTAGTTCCCCATTAGCCCTTTACCGATTTGGTTCGTTACTTCTATAGAAAGAACTTCTTTCGATTCGAAACCTTCTAAAATAGCATTCGCTAATGGATGATTGGCTTCCTTTTCAAGCGCAACAACAATATCAATCATCTTTTGTTCATCGACAGAGTCTCCAAAATAAGAATGCGTTACTTGAGGCTTTCCTCTCGTTAAGGTTCCTGTCTTATCAAAAGCTATCGCATCAATGTTACCTAATTGCGATAAATAAGCACTTCCTTTTGAAAGCACACCATTTTTCGCTAGATTCGAAGTAGAAGAAAGAGTAGCCGAAACCGTGGCCGCTGCTAAGGCACAGGGTGAAGCCCCAACTAAAACAACTAAACTTCGATAGATACTCTCATCCCAAGTCCAATTAAAAACGAAAGGTCCGACGAGAAAGATTAAAGGTACAACAGTTAAAACGATCTTTACATAATTTGGAATAAATTGTTGAATTCGAGTCGCAATTTTTGTCTGATTCCCTTGATTTTGACTCACTAGTTTTAGAATACTTGAAAAAACTGTATCCTCTTCTTTTTTTGTCACTTCCATCATAAAGGATCCCGTTCCGTTTATGGTACTGCCATAAACTTCATCTCCTTCCGTTTTTTCCTGAGGCATACTTTCACCAGTAATAGACGATTCATCAATAGATGTCGATCCGCTAAGTAGTTTTCCATCAATTGGCACTTGATCCCCATTCAATACCTGAAGGACATCACCGATTTCTAGTTCACTAACTTCTACTTGCTTTGTAGTACCGTCCTCCTGTACTAAACGAGCAGTGGTTGGATTCATTTTAAGTAAGTTTGAAATCTCGCGACGGCTTCGACCTTCTGCATACTCTTCTAAGAAGTGAGCACCCGCAAAAATCAAAATGAGTAAGGCAGCTTCCCAATACTGACCTAGAAAGGCAGCACCTATTGCCGCTAACCCCATCAAAATATGAGAGTTAGGCGTAAACTTCCCTTTCACTTTTGTGTTCGCAATCGTATCCCCGATTCCTTCCAACACCACAACATGATATCCAGCTGAAATGGTCGCCAAACCAAATAAGATATTCTTTACCGTCTGATAGTCATCATTCAAAAACAGCGCAAATACTGCTAACACCAAACCGATAAAATATAAAATGATTGGTAAACGTCCATGATTATGATCGTGACCATGTGCATGACAACCTTCCTTATGATGTGAGTCTTCAATATGTTCCATTTAAAATGCCCCTTTCTATTTCTAAATCGTAATCATTCTTATTTATATGAATAACTATTCATATGTTATTCTTATAATAACGCTAAAGTTACATAAAATCAAGAGAAAGCTGTATCTATACGATTTTCTATGCTGTCTTTTTGAAATAAATTGTATCTTAAAAAATATAAACATCCCTGTCATCGACCGTTTTGATCGAGACAGGGATGCTATTTCAAATTATGCTTGTGCTTGTTGTGTTTCTTCAGATTTTTCCACTTGAACATCTTTCTCTTTTTGACTGTATCGTAATAATCTCATACCATTTAGAATAACCACTAAGATACTACCTTCATGAACCAACATACCAATTGACATGTTCATCCAGTCTGAGAAGAATACTGC
>DAIOTD010000130.1:0-2136 GCA_036752205.1 Atopostipes sp. | reverse complement strand
CATGACAAATATCACACAAGGTAAAGCCAATATTATAACAGACTCCGTAAAATTATACGCCCTTAACAGTGCGGCACTAACAAAATTCTATCAAGACACAATCGGTCTTACACTGATTGAGGAAAAAGAAAACAACTACTACACTTTAGGTACACCTGATCAGAAAGTTCTACTTGAAATTGAACAAACAGATGTCGCTAAAGATGCAGAATCAACTGGTTTATATCACTTAGCTTTCTTATTACCGACTTATGAAGATTTAGGTACAATCTTACGCCACATCATCGTAAGCCAATATCCATTAACGGGAGCAAGTAATCACGGCTATTCAAACGCGATTTACTTACAAGACCCTGAAGATAATGGGATTGAAATTTATTGGGATAAAGATGAATCGGAATGGGATATTCAAGAAGACGGTTCAATCGTTGGAATTACTGAAATGATGGACGCTGAAGCGGCATTAGAAGCTGCAAGCCCAACATTCGACGGTATGCCAAACGGAACGACTATGGGACACGTTCACTTGCACATTGATGATTTAGAAGCAGCAGTTGAATTCTATACAGAAGTAATGGGATTAGGCTTGAAATACCGTTACGGACCAGCAGCTTTATTCCTAGCAAGTGGTGATTACCACCACCATCTAGGCGCTAACGTCTGGAAGCAAGGTCAGTTAGACCACCCTACGGATAAATCACAAGGTATGGCTTACACAAAATGGACGGGTTCTGAAACGGACTTGAACTATGTCGAAGCTGAATTAAAAGCTCGCGATATTGCCTTTGAGAAAACAGATAATGCTTTAACATTTAAAGATCAATCTGGTTTAACGCATATCGTAGAAGTAAAATAATTTATATACACCCCATTCTCAAGAGTTTTTGAGTTTGGGGTGTTTTTTACTCTATCCAGATAAAAACGCACCTAAACCGTTCAGTTCAATAGCGCTTCTAACGTTCATTTTATTTTGGTCCGACCAACTCATGAGGAGTGTAATGTTTTTCTAAGTTGTCTATATCTTCCGCATCTAATTTTACATCCATAGCACCCATGAAGTCATCAAGGTATTTCTCTTTCGTTACGCCAACAATTGGTGCAACTACACCTTTTTCCCATAACCATGCTAAAGCGATTTGAGCACGAGTTGCCCCATGTTTCTCAGCCACTTTTCCGACTTCTTCTACTATTTCACGATCGGCTTCTTCTGTTTTATCGTATTTTTTGCGTGCACTTTTGTCTTCTTGGGAACGCTTTGTATCGGCATCCCATTCACGAGCTAAACGACCTGCCGCTAACGGCGCATAAGGCACTAATCCAATCCCCGTTTCTTTACAGTATGGAATCATTTCACGCTCGTCTTCACGATAAACTAAACTATAGTGATTTTGCATCACAACAAACTTTGTCCAACCATTTTTCTCTGCGATATGTTGAGCTTGCTGAAATTGCCAAGTATGCATACTGGAAGCGCCTAAATAGTGGACTTTCCCTGAACGAACCAAATCATCTAAAGCTCGCATCGTTTCCTCAATTGGTGTATCGTAATCCCAACTGTGAATATACAGGATATCAATGTAGTCTGTATCTAACCGTTTCAAGCTTTCATTCACTTGATGCATAATATGCTTACGTGATAATCCACTACCATTTGGTCCATCATGCATTTTTCCGTAAACTTTTGTAGCAATGACTAACTCGTCACGCTTTCCATAATCTTTTAAGGCACGTCCTAAAATTTCTTCACTTGCACCTAATCCATAAATATTCGCTGTATCGAAAAAGTTAATGCCCATGTCAATCGCCTTTTTGATGATGACACGCGACTCTTCCTCATTCAAGACCCAGTTATGCATCCAAATGTCTGGATCTCCAAAACTCATTCCACCAATACAAATTCTTGAAACATCTAACCCTGTATTGCCTAATTTTACATATTCCATATCCATCTTAGCTCCTTTTCGCATTGTCCTATTTAGTATACACTATCGCTTATAATTTTTTGAATTTCTGCTATACACTTTAATTTCTATACGAGGCTTAATTGGAATAGTTTGAATTCGAGATGCTATACCCTTATAATGACTTTAAGAGATTAAAGAGAGAGGAAGATTTTATGGGATTATTAGTTGATGG
>DAIOTD010000129.1:0-2401 GCA_036752205.1 Atopostipes sp. | reverse complement strand
AAAAAAGAAGAAGTCATCAGACTCCCTCTTCATTATGATTCATATTTAATTTGATTTTTCTTCAATGAATGCCTTAATGCGTCGCATTCCTTCCTCAAAGACTTCTTCACTTACCGCATATGAGAATCGTAGACATTCTGGCAAGCCAAAACTTGATCCAACTACACTAACCACATAAGCTTCTTCAATCAGTGCTAAACCAAAATCGTCAACGGAATCGTATCCCGTCATTTTAGCCGCTTCTGTTACATCTGGAAATAAGTAAAATGCTCCTTCTGGTTTCTTCGGTAGTTTAAATCCTGGAATAGCTGTTAGTAAATCATAGGCTTTGTTTAAACGTTGTTCAAATGACAGACGCATTTCTTCCGTTTCATTCTTTTCGTCATTGTAAGCTGCAATAGCTGCATACTGACTAACCCCTACTGGATTTCCTGTAGCTTGAGAAGCATGTTTAGTCATCGCCTCAATTACTTTGTTGTTTCCTAATGCATAGCCTATACGCCATCCAGTCATTGCATAGGTCTTTGAGACACCATTGACGATGATAGTCTGCTCACGTATTTCATCCGATAAAGAAGCAAATGAACTTGGCTCTGTTCCATTATAAACGAGCTGCGAATAAATCTCATCCGCTATAATTGTAATACCATGTTCAACTGCCCAATTCCCGATTGCTGCTTTCTCTTCTCGCGTATATGTTGCACCTGTCGGATTGGATGGGGAGTTAATTAATAGGGCAACTGTTTTGTCGGTACGAGCTGCTTCTAAATCTTCCACTGTAACTTTGTAAAGCTCATCCGGGTTTCCTTTCACAAAAACCGGCTTTCCATCTGCCATTGTGACGTGTTCGGAGAAGCTGACCCAGTAAGGAACCGGTAAAATTACTTCATCACCTGGATCAATTAATACCTGAAATAATGTATATAACACGTGTTTTGCTCCAGAGCCTACAAACACTTGATTGATACCATAATCGACAGCATCGATTCTTTTATGGGCATCTACAATTGCTTGACGTAATTCAGGGATACCATTTGTGGCTGTGTAATGATCTGCAGTATGGTTATTAATCGCTTCGATGGCAGCATCTGCTATATACTTAGGAGTTGGGAAATCAGATTCACCCACCGTAAGGGATATAACATCTATACCTTGGGCTTTTAAATCTCGCGCTTTTTGAGAAGCTGCTAAAGTTGCAGATGGTGCAACAGCATTAATTCGTTTTGATAATTTCATCTAATCACTCCATTTTAAATATTTTGATCTTCGCAAATTATTATTACCTATTATACCATGATTTTAAATATTTCTTTCATCATAACTGTCTGCACCTTCCATTAAAACCATTTAAAAAGACCTCCAACAATTTAGTTGTGAGGTCTTTTATTCGAATAATCTTAAAGGTCAGTTAAAGCAACTTGATTATTTAATTCACCTTTAAATATTTGATAAAAGGCAATATACGCAATAAAACCAAACTCATCGATGGTTGTCTGTGTTTCTTTATTCTTATTCATTAGACTATGAATGTTTTTTGTCACATCATTACCATCTAAATAAAACGTCACTTGGAAAGCTTTTTCCACTTTAAAATGGAGAAGACTATCTTCTAAATCTTCCGTTTCTAACCTCATATCGGCGTATGCTTTTACGGTTTCAACCAAGGTGTCCCCTAACGCATGAATATCTTTTTCATAAGGAACGATTCGAATTCCGTTAAAGACGGTCGCAAAATATGGATTCGTTGTGAATAAGGCACGGATATAATTAAAGTCGTGTTCTAAGCGTTGAATACCATAGTATGTAAAAGCTTCAATTCTTGCCGGACGGTTTGAATGAAGTTCGATTTCAAAATCCATCGCTTGTTTAAATTTATTTTGCATGAGCATTTTATTTTCTGTTGTAGCCTCTTGATGAATGTTAATAACTTTATTGACCGTTATTTTATTTAATTCAGGCATGTTTTTTAAAACTTGCGCTTTTAGTTCTGTCTCAATCGTCGGTGATAATGGAACTTGTCTAAATTCTATTGCTGCTCCCTTACCACTATTAATAGGTGCAATAAACATTTCACCATTTCTCCATGAAACACGTATATTAAAGGTACCACCATTTATATCGATAAAATCCTGTAAGATATTTAAGTTTAAATTATTCATTATATCCCCCATCTAATCTTGTAATCACTTTAATATCTTAACTGAAAAAGCAATGACTGTCATCAGCCATTGCTTTTATTGGTTTATTAGCGTTCTGGAATGGATCCATCCCTGTACTCTTTTAATAATTCTTTTAAGACGCCAATTTGTTCGATTAGTTTACGACCCACATCTGTTTCTTCAATTTTTCGTCGTTCCAGTTCTCGATCCACGACTCGACGTGTCGAGACAATATCTGACTC
>DAIOTD010000128.1:0-2406 GCA_036752205.1 Atopostipes sp. | reverse complement strand
TCAATCATTTCGTCCAAATCGTTTAACAAAGGAGTGGAAAATAGAATGGAAATTTTTAATCCAAAAAAACATATTAATACTAAGTATTTATTCTATACAGGTAAAGGTGGCGTTGGGAAAACAACTGCCGCTAGTGCAACAGCTATTCAATTAGCGAATGAAGGTTTCAAAGTTGTATTAGTGAGTACAGACCCTGCCAGTAATTTACAAGATGTTTTTGAACGAGAGTTAGATGATAACGGAACAGAAATTGAAGAAATTCCTGGCTTAACCGTCGCTAACTTTGATCCAGTCAGTGCTGCAGAAGAATATAAAGAATCCATTGTGGGTCCTTATCGTGGAATTCTGCCAGACGCTGCGGTTCAAAATATGGAAGAACAATTAAGTGGTTCATGTACGACAGAAATTGCTTCTTTTGATCAGTTCGCAAAATTCTTAACAAGCCCTGATATATCTGACCAATACGACTATATCATTTTTGATACAGCACCTACCGGCCATACATTAAGACTCTTACAATTACCTTCTGCTTGGACAAACTTCTTTGATGAAAATACAACTGGCACAAGCTGTATGGGTCAATTATCTGGTTTAGATGAAGAGAGAGAAAGTTATAGCCTGGCAGTAGAAACGCTTGCTAATGCTGAAATGACAACTTTACTCCTCGTGACTCGTCCGCAAGAAGGACCATTAGTCGAAGCCAATCGTGCGTCCGAAGAATTACGAGCATTAGGGGTTGAAAACCAAAAATTGATTGTGAATGGTCTTTTAGAAAATCCAACAGATACGATTTCTCAAACATACTATGACATTCAACAAGAGGCATTAAAGCAAATGCCTGAAAATCTTAAAAACTTGCCTACTTTTGAAATTCCATTAAGACCATATAATCTTGCAAGTATTGAAAGTATCGGTTTATTACTTAGTGAAGAACAACCTGAAATCAAGCATGAAGAAGTGCAGGCTCAGGAGTTCCCACGCTTACAAACTGTTATTGATGATTTATACAACACAAACAAACGAGTTGTCTTTACAATGGGTAAAGGTGGCGTAGGGAAAACAACCATTGCAGCCAGCATTGCGAAAGGTCTTGTAGAAAAAGGTAAAAAAGTGCATTTAACAACGACCGATCCTGCCGCTCACTTAAATTATATTGTGCATGAATCAGATACTCTTGGAGTTAGTCATATTGATGAGAAAAAAGAGTTAGAGCTTTACCAAAATGAAGTTTTAGCTAAAGCGCGTGAATCAATGTCGGAAGAGGACTTAGCTTATGTAGAAGAAGATCTAAACTCACCTTGTACAGAAGAAATTGCGGTATTTCGAAAATTTGCTGAAATTGTTTCGATGACGGAAGCAGATGTGGTGGTTATTGATACTGCGCCTACGGGACACACACTTTTACTTTTAGAATCTTCTCAAAGTTACGCCCAAGAGGTGGAGCGAACTTCTGGAGAAGTACCAGAATCAATTACCCGACTCCTGCCTATTTTACAAGATCACAACCAAACAGAAGTGGTCATGGTGACATTACCTGAAAATACACCTGTCTATGAATCCATTCGTCTACAAGAAGATTTAGACCGTGCAGGTATTGCACATACTTGGTGGGTGGTTAATAACAGTTTATTATCAACAGGGACTACAAATGAAACATTGTTAGCTCGTGCAAAATCGGAAGAAGAATGGATCCAACGTGTCGATGGATTATCAAATGGGCATTTTGCGGTCATCGACTGGAGTCCTTTTGAGTTAAAAGAGGATGTTCTTGCTACAATTGTTTAATCTCAAAGGAGAATATAAATGAATTATGAATTGTTTGCTGAAAAAATGAAAGCTTTATCTGATCCAAATCGAGTAAAGATACTCGATTTACTATCCTGCGATACTTTATGTGCCTGTGATTTGCTTGAACATTTTGACTTCACTCAACCAACTCTCTCCCATCATATAAAAGTATTAAGAGATGCGGATTTAATTGTTACAGAAAAAATAGGAACTTGGCATCATTATTCGGTGAATCGAGAATTATCTACCGAGATAACAGAAGTCCTTCAAAGTGTTTTCTCAAGTTCGGAAAGATGTATTTGTCATACAACAATAAATGAAAAGGAAGATCAATATGAAAAAGTTAGCCCTTTATGAACCTGCCCTATGCTGTAGTACCGGAGTTTGCGGCCCTTCAGTAGACGAGGATTTACTACGTATTACGGGTGTTATGAAACAAGTGAAAGAAGAAGACGATGTAATGATGGTCCGTTACAATCTTGCCTCCAATCCTAATTCGTTTGTACGAAATCAAAACGTCATAGACACCATGCAAAATGAAGGACAAGACTCTCTTCCAATTACTGTGTTAGATGGAGAAATTGTTAAAACCGGTGCTTATCCAACGAATGAAGAAAT
>DAIOTD010000127.1:0-2544 GCA_036752205.1 Atopostipes sp. | reverse complement strand
GAGGTGATTGAATCATGAAAATTGGATTTATTTCTGATCTACATATTGATCGGAATCCAGACGTTCCACCGCAGGAGTATATGACTCGCTTAAAAGAAATCATCAAACGAAAGCAGCTAAACAGACTGGTCATCGGTGGAGATATTTCCAACCATTATTCAAGTACCTTGGAATTTGTCGAGCAACTTCAAAATCAAGCAGAAATTCCTGTTCATTTCATTCCAGGGAATCATGATTTTTGGGAAGAAGCGGATGCAACAAAGGATACAAAAGGCATCTACCGTCTGTATAAAGAGCATCCTCAGAGTTTAGTTGAAACGCCCTTAAAGCTAAATGAGAACTACACACTAATTGGGCACCCGGGATGGTATAATCATGCGGTCTACGATAAAGAACAGTTCACGCCTGAAGAAGTTGAAAAAGGAAAGTTTCGTTGGGCTTATTGGCAGGATAAATTGCGTATGGATTGGGAAATGACGGATCAAGAAGTATCCACACATTTCAAAGATATTATTACCAATGACTTAGAAAAAGTTTCAACAGAAAATATTATTCTCCAAACCCATGTTGTAACGGTACCAGAGTTTACGATGCCTATGCCACATCGAACGTTTGATTTTTTTAATGCCTTTATTGCGACAGATGATTTAAATAATCTCCATAAAGAGTACCCTATTTCACATCAATTTATGGGGCACATCCATTTTAGAGCGAATTTCCAAAAGAATCGGACGAAATTCATCTCAAATTCATTAGGTTATCGCCGAGAATGGCGGAGTAGAGATTTCACAAAAGAATTATTGGACAGTTTATATATCTTAGATTTAAACGAAAAGTAAATTGACAGAATTCTTTCATCCCATCTTGCCAACTGGTAAAATAAAGAGAGTACATCTAAAGGAGTGACAATATGGGCGCCAAATATTATATCAATCAGAAGTTTTCTATCCGAGACCGGTTTACCGTAAAAGACGAAGAGATGAATGACGTATTTTACGCTGAAGGTAAATTCTTAACCATCGGAAAAAAGATTCGTTTACACGCAATGGATGGGGACGAAGTGTTGTATATTGAAGAAAAAGTCTGGTCTTTTTTATCCAACTATAAAATATATATCGGAAATCAACTGCTTTCAGAAGTGAAGCAGGAACTCGCTTTCTTTAAGAAGAAATATAACATCGTCACACCAAATTGGCATATTCGTGGTGATGTGTGGTCGATGAATTTTGATATTGTTGAAGGCAGTGAGCCAATTGCAACAATTCGTAAAAAATGGTTTTCTTTTATGGACGCCTATGAAATTGAAGTGTTTAAAGAAGACTATCTTGAACTCATTTTAGGTGTGGTTATTGTGATTGACGCAGATTTAGAGAAAGATGCTCAAGCTGCTGCAAATTCATAATGGCTTTGTAAGTGTATGTCTAGTGAAAGTTATCTGTAAGCGTTATACTGACTGTATAGTAAAATAAAGGAGTGTATGCTGCATGCAAAAAACGGTTTATACAAATTTCTGGATAAATGAACGTGCAAATGTGAAGAAGCAACACGGGAGTTTTGAGACGGAAGAAGAAGCGATTGCGTCGATTCTAGCCTGGTGGGAAATTCATAAAGAAACCCCTAAAGATATCACGTATGAACGCACAAATCGTGGTGCTTTAGAAGTGCTATATGGCGATCCAAACTACTACTATCGAATTGAAGAACGCATCATCGACAAACCACTTCCTTCAAGAAAATATAAAGTTCGCACAGCTGGTGAAATAGAAGCCCAGCGTCAAAAATATCAATTAGATGATGAAACCTTTATTTTTGATGAATTAGCGGAACCTTATCGGGACCGAATCATGGTTGCCATGGCGGATAGCGTCGTTGCACGATATTATACTTATACAAAAGATGGCAAACCAATTGTTAAAACATTTCAAAAAAAATAAAAAATTAAAAGCAAACCACTAGGGACGATACTAGTGGTTTTTAATCTATACAAGCGTTCATTCTTGAAATAAACAAATTAGCTTAAAAGGACAAAAAAAAGGATGCTTCATTCTGAAATATTCATGTATTTGTATTACAATAGAGAAGACTAAAAATGGAATAGTAGGGAGAAAACATTATGAAATATGCAGACGATAGCTTAGCATTACACACGGATTTATATGAAATCAATATGGCTTACACTTATTGGAAAAAAGATTTTTCAGATCGCAAAGCCGTATTTGAAGTTTATTATCGAGAGAATCCATTTGGGATGGGGTATACGGTTTTTGCAGGTTTAGAACGTATTGTTAAATATATTGAAGACTTATCATTTACACAGTCTGATATTGACTACTTAAGAAATGAACATAATTTTGAAGAAGATTTCTTAGATTACTTAATCAATTGGAAGTTCCGTGGAACAATCCGCGCAATGGTTGAAGGAGAACTAGCCTTCGCGAATGAACCACTCGTTCAAGTAGAAGGACCTATCTTAGACTGTCAGATTATTGAGACCGCTTTATTAAACGTCATTAACTACCAAACATTAATCGCCACAAAAGCATC
>DAIOTD010000126.1:0-2562 GCA_036752205.1 Atopostipes sp. | reverse complement strand
TAACGACTTCCCCTTTAATGCTACGCTCAATATCCGTTACTTCCTCTGGACGCTCATCAATCAGCAACATAATCAATTCTACATCTGGATGATTTGTCGTGATACTATTCGCAATTTCTTTCATCAATGTTGTTTTACCAGCTTTTGGAGGTGCAACAATAATACCACGTTGACCAAAACCAATCGGTGCTAGTAAGTCCAACATACGTGAAGAAATATGATTTTTCGAGGATTCAAGTTTTATTTTCTTGTCTGGATAGAGTGCCGTCAATGCTGGGAAGTGCGGACGATCTCTTGCTTCTTCTGGATCTTTCCCGTTCACTTCTTTCACATTCATCAATCCGAAATGACGCTCGTTCTTCTTAGCTGGACGTGCAGTCCCCGATACTCGGTCCCCTTCACGTAAGCCAAAACGAGTCATTTGAGATGCTGAAATATAAACATCTTCATCACTTGGTGAATAGTTTATGGCACGTAAAAAGCCAAAGTCTTGATTCGGTAATTTATCTAAAATACCGCTAACTTGAAAGTAACCTTGCTTTTCTTCTTGTGCTCGAATAACAGCGAAAGATAGCTCTTTTTTATTCATCTGGCTATAACGCGGGATGTTTAATCGTTTGGCCATTTCATAAATTTCTTTCAGTGTCTTCTCTTGTAACTGATCATATGTTAAAAAATTATCTCTCTCCACGTGCTCCCTCTTTTTCTGTATAGATTTTTCTATTTTGAACCAACCATCTTAATGTCTGCACCAATATCGGTTAACTTTTCGACAATATTTGCATAACCACGTAAGATGTTATCAATACCTGTAATTTCTGTTTCACCTTCAGCAATTAATGCTGCGCTCACAAGTGCTGCTCCAGCACGAAGGTCACTTGCTTCAACTTGTGCGCCTGTTAATTTCTGACCACCATTTAGTAAAATCATGTCGCTTTCAACTTTTGAGTCTGCACCCATTCGTTGTAATTCTGGGATATGATTCACTCGTTTTGGATAAATCGTATCAACGATTGTCGATTCGCCATTCGCTAATAATAATAGAGGTGTCATTGGTTGTTGTAAGTCTGTCGCAAATCCTGGGTATGGTTGGGTTTTAATTGAAACAGGCTTCAGTTTGCCATTATGGCTCGTAATACGGATACTATCTTCTCCGATTTCCATAGGCACGCCCATTTCTTTAAATTTTGCGATTAAAGAATCGATATGCTCAACAATTACGTTCTCAACCACGACGTCTTCACCCATTGCCGCTGCAATTGACAGGTATGTCCCTGCTTCAATTCGATCGGGGATAACAGTATGCGAAACGCCCGTTAATTCTTCTACACCTGTGATACGTAAAGTATCTGTTCCTGCTCCACGAATCTTTGCACCCATTTTATTTAATAATGTCGCAACGTCAATAATTTCAGGTTCTCTTGCTGCGTTTTCGATGATTGTAACGCCTTTTGCTCGGACTGCCGCAAACATCACGTTCAGCGTTGCTCCGATCGATACGACGTCAAAATAAATCGATGTTCCAACTAAACCTTCTTCATTCGTATCAATATGCATGGCACCCATTTTGTTTTCAACTTGAGCACCTAACGCACGGAAACCTTTTAAATGCTGGTCGATCGGACGTGGACCTAAGTCACACCCACCAGGTAGGCCAACAACTCCTTGTCCGAACTTCGCTAATAAAGCACCCATGAAGTAGTATGAAGCACGTAAGCTGTTAATTTTACCGCTTGGCATTGGGATAGAGACCATTTCCGTTGGATCAATGTGTAACGTTGAGCCATTGAATTCTGTGTGTACGTTCATTTCATTTAAAATTTCGATTAACGAATAAACATCCGCGATATCTGGCACACCCTCTAGAGTGACCGGTGAATTTGCTAAAATTGCTGCTGGGATTAAGGCTACAGTACTATTCTTCGCGCCTGAAATAGACACTTTTCCTGTTAACTTTTTCCCGCCATTAATGACTAGTTTTCTCATGTATGATTCCTCGCCTTTTTATGTTTATGGATTCTATTTAAGTTTAAAGTTTTAAGCTAATTTGAATTGTAGTTAAGGTTAAATGTGTAGGTAATTGAATTATGTGTGATGATGTGTCTGAAGATTTAGACACATACGTTGTAAGTATACGACATATTGAGTATACTTGCCAACCTTTCTGAAATAAAATTCTTTAAAAATGTGATTACAGGGTCATTCTTACCTCTACATTGTCCATAAATAACCAATTATGAGACTCGTCAAAATTGCTGCTATTGGGACAAGTACTTTAAAATTTGTGTGTTTTGTTTTATGACGGTGAAGATACATGCCTAATAAGCCACCCAATCCTCCTACTAAAAAGGATGAAACGAGTAACTTTCTTTCTGAAATGCGGTTTCGTTTACCTGCTACTGCTCGTTTTTTATCCACTAAGAATAATAAGTAAGTATATAAGTTCATCATCATGATTACTGTAAACAGTAGGCTGTTTCTATCAAATTCTTGTATCGACATATTATAGTCCTCCAATACTTAGTAAGCTATATTATAAAGCCTCCAACAGAAATAACCAAC
>DAIOTD010000125.1:0-2619 GCA_036752205.1 Atopostipes sp. | reverse complement strand
ATTATATTACGTGTGGTATTATTCCACCAAACCCATCAGAGTTACTAAACTCGCAACGTATGAGTGAACTCATTCGTGAAATGGAAGAACACTACGATTTAGTTATATTTGATAACCCACCATTATTAGCTGTAACAGATGCTCAAATTATGGCGACTAAAGTGGATGGAACGATTATGGTGGTGCCACAAGGAGAAGTCAAGAAAGCAGAACTTGATCAAGCAGCTGAATTATTAGATAAAGTAAAAGCAAATGTTCTAGGAGCAGTAATGAATAAAGTAGATGCTGACTCAGATACATACTACTATTACGGACAAGATTAGAGAAGTGATAACATGATAGACTTACATTGTCATATACTCCCGGGAATCGATGATGGTGCAAAAAATTGGGACGAGTCATTAAAAATGGCTCGTCTTGCCGTATCCGAAGGGATTACACATATACTTGCCACTCCGCACCATATGAACAGAAGTTGGATTAATCCGAAACAAGTAGTGGAGTCGCTAACGAGTGAATTACAAGACCGCTTGGATGCAGAAGACATTCCACTGACTGTTTTCCCAGGACAAGAAGTTCGCTTACACGGTGAGATAATAAAAAATATCAACAATAACGAGATTTCTTTTATAGATGAAACAAACAAATATCTTTTAATTGAATTTCCGACAGCTGAAGTACCAGCGTATGCGGATCGTTTGTTTTATGAAATGCAAACCAATCAAATCACACCCGTTATCGTTCATCCAGAACGAAATCATGCGATTTTAAAAGACCCAAATATCTTATATGAGTTCGCCAATCGAGGTATCATGTCACAAGTAACCGCGGCAAGCTACGTAGGAAAATTCGGCAAAGAAATTGAGAAGTTGAGTTTTCAATTAATAGAACATAATTTAGCGCACTTTATAGCATCAGATGCGCATAACACCACGAACCGTCTTTTCTATATGAGAGAAGCGATGCAAAAGCTTGAAAAAGACTTTGGGAAAGAAAAAGTACATTTCTTTGACCAAACGACTAGAGATTTAATCAATGGTGATCCAGTACGTTTATCTGAAGCTATAAAGATAGAAGAAAAAAGAAAATTCTTTGGTTTATTCTAGAAGGAGTGTGAAAAATGAGTCGACATTTCAAACGCGGAATTTTAATATCGGTTGATATCTTTATTATTATCTTAGCTCAAGCTGTAAGTTATATATTCTTTGATCCATTAGTCAGTATTCCCCAACGCACTTTTTTAATCCATATATTATTTGTGATAATAGCCTACGTAGCTTTTGGGCAATTGATAAAAATATTTGACAAGATTAACCGATTTACAAGTATTCGCGAAACTTTTATACATGCAATGCTAGTAACGAGTTCTTTTTTAGTAGGATCTATATTATTTAATATATTAGGTGAAGGCATTAGTTTTCGACATATAGCCTTATCCTATTTAATAACAGTGATTCTTATACCGTCAAGTCGTGTAGTCTGGCGTTTATATATGGAACATCAATTGAAAAATCAAAATATGTCCAATGATTCTAAAGATGTTCGACCAATTCGTACACTTATTATTGGAGCCGGAGAAGCCGGAGCCATTTTTGTTCGCTCAATCCGAATGCGCTCAGACATCACTGTCGTCGGTTTCCTAGATGATGATCGAAACAAAGTAGGAACCACGCTATACGGACATCCAGTTATTGGAAACGTAACGGATTTGGAAGAGACTGTTGAACGATATGGCGTAGAACAAATTACGATAGCCATTCCCTCTCTATCTAATGATGAAATGAAAAAAATTGTAACAGAAGCGCGTAAAACGAATGTCAAGACGAATCAGATGCCTTACATTGAAGATATCATTTCTGGGAATTATAAACTAGATGAATTTAAAGAAATTGAAGTATCGGATATACTCGGTCGAGATGAAGTTGAACTGGATACAAAAGCAATCGGTAAACAAGTGGTAGGAAAAACAGTACTTGTTTCAGGAGCAGGTGGATCGATTGGTTCAGAAATTGTACGACAAATTTCGAAATTCTCACCAGCTAAAATTATTCTACTAGGTCATGGAGAGTTCTCCATTTATAAAATCGAAAAAGAAATTCGACAAATAAAAGACCGTACATTTGATATTGTGCCTGTTATCGCAGATATTCAAGATCGAGAGCGCATATTTGAAGTAATGCATACGTGTCAACCAGATATTGTTTATCATGCAGCTGCACATAAGCATGTGCCTCTAATGGAAGCTAATCCAAGAGAAGCCGTTAAGAATAACATTTTTGGAACGAAAAACTTAGCAGAAGCTGCGAAAGATGCAGAAGTGAAAGCTTTCGTCATGGTGTCCACAGATAAAGCGGTCAATCCACCGAATGTTATGGGAGCCACAAAACGAATTGCTGAAATGATCGTGACAGGATTAAACGAAGAAGGTAAAACAAATTTCGTAGCTGTTCGCTTTGGTAACGTATTGAATTCAAGCGGGTCAGTTGTACCTGTATTTAAAGAACAAATTGATAAAGGCGGGCCGATTACGGTAACAGATTTCCGAATGACTCGTTACTTTATGACAATACCTGAAGCAAGCCGTTTGGTTATGCAAGCTGGAGCCTTAGCTAAAGGTGG
>DAIOTD010000124.1:0-2654 GCA_036752205.1 Atopostipes sp. | reverse complement strand
TAACATCACAGTATAGAAACATGCATATTTTGATTACTTCCCTGGATATAAGTAATCGTACTTATAATGACAACAAGGAGCTGCAATATTGAATACACTAGAACTTCCACAAAATTTTAACCTGATAAAGTCAATAAATTTAAGTGAGGATAAGAAAATTTGGTTCTCACTCAATTTTGGTTTTTTACTTGTAACAATTTTAGGTCTGATAGGTGGACATCAACAATTTCCTGATGCCATTAATACAGACATACTGGAATTTAAAAACTTCCTGATTTTTATGGTAGGGCATGCGGTTATGATTCTTGTACATGAACTTATTCATGGCTTATTCATTAAGATCACTTCAGGATTTAAAGTAAACTACGGTTTAACTTTATCTTATGCCTATGCAGGTAATAAATCCGCTTATTTTAACAAGAAATCATACTTAGCTATAGCACTTTCCCCTTTCATTCTACTAGGAATCTTGCTTCAACTGGCTTTAGTGTTTTTACCTTCTGCCTATTTTTGGCTCTTTTATCTATTACAGGTTTTTAATTTAGGAGGCGCATTAGGCGATTTTTATGTAGCCTATCTAACTTTAAGTATGCCAAATGATGTCTTAGTAAATGATCATGGAACAGAAATGTATTTTTATTCAAAAGTGAATCAATAAGAGATGAGTTTTTTACATAAGTATTCATATAAACTTAAATATTTAATTTTCTTAAATTTCAAGTTTAAGTTAGCCATTGTCTAAGGATGAAATTAAAGAAATCCTGATGTTAACGGATGAAGGAATCGAAGAAATTATTTCGTATCGTTCGGAAGCTTATAAGAATTTAGATATCGATTTTGACGAACTGAGAATGAGCGATCTATTAGACTTATTTATTGAGGAACCAAGCTTAATTCGTCGCCCAATTATTATGGACGATCGTCGACTACAAATTGGATTCAATGATGAAGAAATTCGAATGTTTTTACCGAGAGAAATTCGCGATGTTGGATTATTAGAAATCCACAAACAGTTAGCGGCTGAGTCTGCCTAATATATATGTAGAAATATAAATTAAAGACCAGGGAAAAGTGTTATACACTTATTATCCTGGTCTTTTGTTGTGTTACTACAGTTTCTAATGATTCTCATCTTTACTCAAAGATGAAGTTTTAGTATTTAGCTTCGAGTCATATTATTTGTAAATATCGATTGTCCTGAGTAATTGATATTATATTGAATTTTAAGAAGAGTTTCAGATGGGGCACCTCTTTAGTCATTGTTACAACGATTTTATTGCTTGATCTTTATTTTTTAAAGCAGCTAAACATTCCATCTAAGGAGTTTCAAATCTTAAAATACGCCTTTTATACATTTTCTTTTCGAAGAGAAGAATGAAAGATTATTGTAAAATGTAAAGGGAACAAATGGTATTAAAAAAATTCTGTTTTGGTTTGATAAGCGGAATAAAGTAAAACGCTTTCATTTTTTATTTTTTCACAAACTTTGAATGTATAGGCTTTCAACGAGATATTTAGCTTGTGTATTTCACAAAATATGCTAAAGTAGATAAGTTCGATTTATATTATTGAATTATATCTAGGGGGATTTTTAAAATGTCAAATGAAAAGACTAAAGTTAGTTTAGCTTCATTAAAAGTTATGGCTGACTGGGGAGTAGAAACAATCTACGGTATTCCTTCAGGTACATTAGCACCTTTAATGGAAGCTCTTGGAGAGCAAACAGAAACAAACATCGATTTCCTACAAGTTAAGCATGAAGAGGTTGGGGCAAAAGCAGCTGTTATGCAATGGAAATTTGGTGGAAAATTAGGTGTGTGTGTTGGTTCTGGTGGACCGGGTGCATCTCACTTAATTAACGGTTTATACGATGCAGCTATGGATAACACGCCAGTATTAGCTATCTTAGGATCTCGCCCACAACGTGAATTAAACATGGATGCATTCCAAGAATTAAACCAAAATCCAATGTTCGCAGATATCGCAGTATACAACCGTCGTGTTGCTTATGCTGAACAATTACCAAAAATGCTTGACGATGCAATTCGTACAGCTATTGCAAAACGTGGAGTAGCAGTTATTGAAGTGCCAGGAGATTTCGGTTTCAAAGAAATCGATGTAGACGCATTCTACTCTTCAGCTAATAGTTACCGCGATTACGTTTCATCAGCAATCAACGAAGCTGATATTGATGCTGCAGCTGAATTATTAAACAATTCAAAACGTCCTGTTATTTATGCAGGTGTTGGAACAATGGGACACGGTCCTGCTGTTACAGAATTATCTCGTAAAATGAAAGCTCCAGTTATTGTTACTGGTAAAAACTACGAAACTTTCGAATATGATTTCGAAGCTTTAGCTGGTTCGACATACCGTGTTGGTTGGAAACCTGCTAACGAAATCATCAAAGAGGCGGACACAGTTTTATTTGTTGGTTCGAACTTCCCATTCGCAGAAGTAGATAACACATTCGAAAACACTGAAAACTTCATCCAAATTGACAACAACCCAGCTATGCTAGGTAAACGTCACCATGCAGATGTTGCAATTCTTGGAGATGCTGGAGAAGCGGTTGACGCATTACTTGAAAAAGTAGCTTCAGTTGAAGAATCAGCTTGGTGGAACGCTAACTTGAAAAACATTCAAAACTGGCG
>DAIOTD010000123.1:1434-2733 GCA_036752205.1 Atopostipes sp. | reverse complement strand
ATTAAATGCAGAGATAATCTAAAACTCTAATCTTCATTCTTAGAATATTTCCATTAAATTCAAAATTCCCAAAACTAAAATAAGATAAAAAACATAGTGCTTAAATTTATCAGTGTCCATTTTATGATAAAGTTTACTGCCAATCCATACGGCTAATACAATAGCCGGAAGAGAACTTATATAATAAACCCCAACATCTTTTGTCCAAAACCCACTTAAAAAATGACCAAGAACAATAAATGTGCTCGAGACAATAAAATGAGATTGAATATTTCCAATAAACTTTATGGGGGTCCAGTCTCTAGTCGTGGCATAAAGAACAACAGGGATTCCGTTCATATTATAGGCGCTGCCTAACATCCCTGAAGCAAAACCAAAAGGAAGAGAATAGTTCGTATTTTGGAATGTTGTTTCTAAATTCTGCTGTCGAGTTTCTGAGCCACTTAACGAATAAATCGAATACGTTACTAGAATAATGCCTAAAAACAAGCTGATCCATTGTTGGTTTGCGATACGAACGAGTAACAAACCAAAGGGAATTCCAGCTAGCGTAGCGATAGCTAATTTTTTTAAAACCATCGGGTCTTTATATTTCCAAGCGGAACTTGCGAAGAATAAAGCCACGGTAAAACCGACTAACCCAACTAATGCGACCGCAGATGAAAACGGAATTGGTAGTAATGCAAGCAATGGCATACTAACCACTGAATCACCAAACCCAAAAGTTGCGCGCATTAAGGAACCTAAAAATACAGCTCCTACGACAAGTAATATAAGTGTAAAATCCATTTAAACCTCCAACAGTGAAGAAATTTTATAAGTTTTAATTCTAACACATCCGAGCGTGTTTAAAAAAGAAGCATGTCGGTAGATTACTTTCTTCCGACATGCTTTTTATTATGGACCTGGCTTTTTTTATTTTAATAATCGTGAAATGGCTTCCGCTACTCTTGTCACATTAGCAGTCGTATGTTTCATCAATTCATCTTGATCAACAAGTTCTGGAATGGTTCCAAATATGCCATCAAAACCTAAATCGTATAACTCTTCAACATCTTTACCGACACTACCACAAATTGCCACAACCTTCATTTCAGGGTTTATTTCTTTCGCAGCTTGTAGAACGCCATATGGTGTCTTGCCATATTTTGTCTGCGCATCAATCTGACCTTCACCAGTAAAACAAAAATCTGCATCCGCTAACTTGTCTTTTAATCTTGTTTCTTCTATTAAGACATCAACGCCTCGTTCAATCGTCGCATTTGTAAAAGCGAGTAATCCTGCACCTAAACCGCCTGC
>DAIOTD010000123.1:0-1334 GCA_036752205.1 Atopostipes sp. | reverse complement strand
AATACCGCCTCGTTGGATTTCGTTGCCGTCTTTATCTTTAAACTGGTAACCAAGCGCTTGAGCCATGCCGACGCCACCATCATTCGTGGCACTTCCTCCGATACAGAGAATAATTTTCTTGAGGTCTTGGTCCAGACAGTAAGCAATCAGCTCCCCCGTACCATAAGTGGTCGTTTTATACGGATTTCGTTCTTCTTTTGAAATGAGTTCCAACCCACTAGCCGTCGCCATTTCAATCACTGCTGTTTCACCATCTCCGTGCAGACCAATTCTAGCCTCTACTTTGTCATTAAGAGGCCCTTGAACTGTTTGATAAATAAACTCTCCATCGGTCGAATGAACGATGGCTTCAGTACTGCCTTCTCCACCATCTGCCATCGGAACTTGTAGAATTTCAGTGTCTGGAAAAACACGACGAATTCCGATTTCCATCGCTTCAGCGATTTCACTTGCGGTTGCACTTCCTTTAAAAGAATCGGGTGCTAAGACAAATTTTAAGGCCATGTGATCGCTCCTTTATGTTTTCGTTTTATTCTAGTCCATTAGAGCAAAGCGAGCTTCTAAAATATCTTTTGTGACCGGTCCAATAACCGACTCGTTCACAACACCGTTACTATCAATGAAGTAAGAAGTCGGTAAGGACTCAACGTAATAGAGATACGTAATGTCATCCGTTCCATAAAGATTCGGAAACGTTAAGCCGAACTCATCGACAAAACCCTTCACATTATCTAGGCTACTTTCAGATGACGTGACATTAACGCCTAAAACAACGACATCCTCGTTCTCTTCTGCGAACTCTTGTAGATGAGGCATCTCAACTCGACAAGGCGGACACCAACTGGCCCAAAAGTTTAAAAATACTTTCTTTCCTCTGAAATCAGACAGACTAACAAAGTTCCCATCCATATCTTCTAAGTAAAAGTCATAAGCTGTGTCTCCTTTGCTTGCACCAAACTGTACTTCGGATCCATTATTATTAATTGCTCCGCCTGCTTCTTCAAGCAAGGCGTCCAACTCTTCATCTGTTAAGTCTTGATACTCTTCGGGTATATCTACGGCCTCTTCATCCATCACTTGCGTTGGATTGGATGCTTCTTCTATGATAGCTTGTTCTTCTTTAGACGATGATACAAAGTCATAGATAACGAAACCAAAAACTAGTAGAATCGCTACCCAAACACTTGCTTTTTTCATTGAATGTTTTCCTCCTATTATCCTAGTAATTCAAATGGTGTGTCTTGTAATAAGCGCGCAATCCATTCTGATAGGTTTTCCAGATACCCTGTCAAAAGTAGAATCCCCATCAAAATCATTAATACGCCACCAATTTT
>DAIOTD010000122.1:0-2835 GCA_036752205.1 Atopostipes sp. | reverse complement strand
ACATGCGTGAAATGGAAAAGATGAAAGCTGGGTTATGGTATGATGCGAACTACGATCAAGAATTAGTCAAAGCTCGTCGAGTCGCTCAAGATAAGTATTTTGAATACAATCAATTGAGGCCAAGTGAGGATGCGAAAAAACAAACCGTTTTAGCTGAACTACTTGGATACAAGCCCGATAAAGTGGACGTAGCTCAACCCTTTTATTGTGATTATGGTACGAATATAAAATTTGGTTCGAATGTGCATGTGAACCTGTCTTGTTATTTTATGGATGGTGCGCCAATTACGATTGGAAACCATTGTTTTATCGGTCCGTATACTGGTTTTTATACCGCATCACACCCACTAACTTCAGGAGAACGAAATGAAGGTTTGGAGAAAGCAGGACCAATTACGGTTGGTGACAACTGTTGGTTTGGTGCAAACGTTTCAGTGATGCCAGGAGTGACGATTGGGGATAACTGTGTTATTTCTGCTGGTTCTGTTGTTACAAAAGATATGCCAGACAACTCACTCATTATGGGTGTTCCTGCTAAAGCAGTCCGTGAAATCACAGAAGAAGATAAACCCAGTTTGTAAATTTAAAAGCCATCCGTTTAGAGGTTTTTCCTCCAGACGAATGGCTTTTATTCTTTTATTCGGTGTGTCTCTTATTCAAGGTAATAGACTATTTAATGATTCTGAAGAGCTATAAAATCATGTATTGCTGTTATCGTTTCGGCTAATTGCTCTTCGCTACTAATTTCAGCTTGGCCGTCGCCATCTTGTTCCCCATATCGACCAAATTGGGCATGATTTCCACCAGTAATCGTTTTTTCAATGGTTTGAACGGGTAAGTTAGGACGATACTCCTCTACTTTTTCAGCATTGATGATAGCATCTTGACTACCATATAGTGTTAAAACAGGGAGATCTGTATCAGATAAATCCGCTGTTGAATAACCAGCTAATAAAATTAACCCCTCTATCTTATCTAGATTATCTGCTACATAACCTGCGGCCATTGCTGCGCCTAAGGAATGTCCGCTAACATACCAATGGTCTATTTCAGGATGGTCTTCAATTATCTCATCAGCTGCATCTACATTAAATACTGCTAAATTAAATGGCATTTTAGGTATGAATGTTTCATAACCGAATTCTGCTAATGGTTGCATAATCGGTGTGTAAGATACTTCATCCACCTTGCCCCCTGTGTAAAATATAATACCAATGTCTGAGGACTCTACTGGCGAAAAATGAATTGGGTCATCCCCTAAGTATTGAACCTCTTCAGTGTCTTTTAAAAAAGCATAGGCTGTTTCATCGGCTTCATAAAAGTCAGATACATAGCCGAAAAAGATGCCGACTAATATCACGAGGATTGCTAGGATTATAAGGATTAGTGGTTTGATCTTACGTTTCTTTTTCTGATTTCGGTCTTTTCTTGGTGGATAGCTCATTTCATCACTCAATTCTTCTATCGAAAAAGGAGCTAGCAAGTCAATGCTAACTCCCTCTTTTAGATTATTATTATTTGTTTTCTTTTAACCAATTGATTGCTGAAGTTAAGAATACGGCTACTGCCGGTGCCATCATTTCTTCATTAAAGACAACTTTTGGATGATGAACTGGATATGGCGTTTCACCTTCTGGATTCATCCCAATAAAGAAATAAGTTGTCGGAACTTTTTGCGATACAACAGCGAAGTCTTCTGATGCTTGCATTGGTTCGAACTCTGTCACATCATATTCGCCTTCTAAAACATCTTCTGCATATTGACGGACTGAACGAGTCAATTCCGGGTTATTCTCTAGAACGGGTACATCTGATAAAAATTCAAATTCTGTTTCACCACGGTAAGCTTTGGCAATTCCTTCTGCTAATTCCGGTAAACGTTCTTTTAAATATGCTCTTGTTTTCTCACTGAATGTTCTTAGTGTACCTTCAATGGTCACTTCGCTAGGGATAACGTTACGTGATCCTGGGCTATCAAAACCACCTGTAGTGATTGCAGCTGATTCAGCAAATGAAATCTCACGAGCAACTAAAGTTTGTGATGCACTAATAATTTCTGATGCGATAAATACTGGGTCAATACCATTATGAGGCATTGCACCATGTGCACCAACACCTTTAACTTTAATGCGATAGTTGTTTGCTGCCGCCAACGAAGCTCCTTCTTTAAACATAATTGACGCTGGGGCCATTGGTTGAACGTGAGCAGCCATTGCCACATCCACACCATCTAATAATCCAGCTTCAACCATCGCTTCTGAACCAATTAATAATTCTTCAGCGGGTTGGAATTCAAAACGAACCACACCTTCTAATTTATCTTCGTGTTCTTTCATTAACTTCGCTACACCAAGCATAATTGTTGTGTGTATATCATGTCCACAAGTGTGAGAATAATCATTATTTGATGCAAAGTCTAGACCAGATTCTTCTTGAATCGGAAGGCCATCCATATCTGCACGAAGTAAAATAGTCTTGTCTCCTTGACCAACTTCTGCAATCAAACCATGTTCAAGTAAATGTTCGACTTCATAACCAAATTCTGTTAATTTATCTTTAACGAATTTGCTTGTGTTTGGCAAATCGAAACCGACCTCTGGATTTTGGTGTAAATATCTGCGCCACTCAATCAATTCGTTTAATATTTCTTTCGCTTCATTTAAATAACTCAATTTATTCATCACCTTTCACATTATACCTTCATTCTATCAGATTTAACCGACAATACAATAATTAAAGGCTAATCTAAAGTCCGACTAGCAAGCATGTAAAAAAACAGCTTCTCTATGGATTTACGCCATAGAAAGGCTGCTACTTTTCATTATTTATTTTAAA
>DAIOTD010000121.1:0-2979 GCA_036752205.1 Atopostipes sp. | reverse complement strand
GCATTCAAATAACCGTGAGGATGCCCTGTTTGATAATGAATGGATATTAGACCTGATAAACAATCGTCAATAACTTTACTGACTCGTTTAATATCACGAAAGATAAAATCTACATGATAACCCTGTATAACTAACCAGCCACCTCCATTTATCCATTCGCCCCATTCGGCTAAAGAGGTAATTAAATGCTCTTTTTTATCGTCATTAAGATTAAACGCTGCTTTGTCTATATCATTGGTATTAAACCCTTCTGATTCATCATAATAAATTCCAATATCTATATCAGAATCTGGACTATGAGTTCCTCTTGCCCTAGACCCACCTAATACAACTCCTACTACACCTGGCAATCCATATAGTTCCTCTTTTATATCTTGAATTATATTGTTGACAGTTGCCATTATATTTCACTCCAATTTCATTCAATAATCTGGCCCGATTCTGACATATAGTTTTACGACAATCGCGCCCGATTGCGGAACTTGGTAATGAATATCATCCCATTGGAAGATTAAGTTGCCAAGATACTCCGAATTGATCAACCAGCCATCCGAATTTTTCGCTGAATCCATAATTGTTTATAGGCATGAGTGCCGTACCATTTCGTATCATTTTATTATATAGTTCATCAATTTCTTTTTCAGTATCACACGTAAGATAGATAGAAAAAGACGGTGTGAACGTAAACTCATGGTTAACATGGCTATCGATACACATAAAATCCTGGCCCTTTAACGAGAATACAGCTTGTACTACTGTCCCTTCTTCACCAGGTCCTTCAGCTCCGTATCGAGTAATGCTTTTAATTTCTGAGTCCTCAATGAGTGATGTGTAATATTCCATAGCTTCTTCTGCCTTACCATCTTGAAACATTAAAAATGGAGTCACTTTTTCCATTATAAATCAATCCTTTCTCATCTTTTTTAATCAGCATTATTTTCGTAATATCTTCTCCATTACTTTGCCCTTTGCTAACTCATCAATTAGCTTATCTAAATACCGAATTTCCTGCATGGTGGATTCCTCAATATTTTCCACTCTCACACCGCATATCGTGCCTTTGATTAGAGTACGCGAACTATTCATCTGGGGAGCTTGCGCAAAGAAGGTCTCAAAGTCTATTTGTTTTTCCAATTGTATTTCCAACTCTTTTTGGCAATATCCTGTCAACCACCTGATTATTTCGTCAACCTCTTTTTTTGTACGTCCTTTTTTCTCCGCTTTCGTAACATAATGCGGATAAACACTAGAAAAACTCATTGTATAAATCTTAGGTTTGGTCATGATATATCTCCTTTAACTATTCCGTAAAATGGCCCGTTTGTTGAATAATCTACTTTCATTGTATCTAGAACTTCAATTACATATCAACTATTAATCGACATATTACAGAAATAAGGGTTCGAATTTCCACCTTTTTTTCGCATATAGGTAGAAGACTATTTAGGAGGAAAACCATATGCGAATGACACATTTAGGTTCTATAATATTTGGTGTTGATGGATATTTTAAAAATATTCATTGGCACCTTTTTTTATTTTTTAAATGCAAAAAGGCCCGTGAACCCCTATAATTAAGTCACCACAACTACATAAGGAGAATTCACATGGCCCATAACCATTCTATAAGAAACATACTTGAAATTAAAGACCAAAATATCCAATTCGAAAATAAAACTACTGAAGAAATACATAATAATTTAAAGAGTGTTGTGTTTTATGGCACCTTGACTTATACACCCTCAGGGTGTACAAACTGTGGTGTGATCAATCAATCGCACGCTGATATTGTCAAGAACGGGACTAAGATTAGTACGATAAAGTTAGGACAATTCAACTATAAACCGGTACTGTTAAAATTAAAAAAACAGCGATTCTTCTGTAAACATTGTCACTCCACTTTTAGCGCACAAACATCTTTAGTAGACCGTAACTGTTTTATTTCTAATCCATTAAAAGCACTTATCGTATTGGAATTAGTAGAAGAACAATCCATGACCTTAATCGCAAAACATTTAAATGTCTCAGTTAGCACAGTGCTTCGTCAGTTAGTTCAGGCTGGAGAAAGCTTAAGGCCGTCAGAAGATTACTTACCTACTCATTTAGGTTTTGATGAATTTAAATCCGTTAAAGAAGTGAGTGGAGCGATGAGTTTTATCTTTATTGATAATGTCACTCATGAAGTCATTGATATTATAGAAAATCGACAACAACGATATTTATTAGACTACTTTATGCGTTTTTCATATGAAGCACGTAAAAAGGTTCAAACAGTGACTATTGATATGTATTCACCTTATATCGGTGTTATCAAAGGCTGTTTTCCCAATGCCAAAATCATCATTGACCGATTCCATATCGTTCAACATTTAAATCGTTGTTTAAATCAAATGCGCATAAAGACCATGAATGACCTGCGTTCTGTCCAACCAAGAGATTATAGAAAACTGAAAAGACAATGGAAATTAGTCTTAAAAAATTCAACCGACTTGAATTTCAACGATTTCTTTACACACCGTTTATATGACGGTATGGTTTCCGAAAACATAATGGCAAATTATTTAGTCGGATTAAGCCCTCAATTAAGTGATACCTATGAACTCGTTAACAACCTCAAGTCAGCAATCAAATACCATGATTTTAAACGGTTTAAGCAGCTCCTACTAGATACTAAGAAGAGAACATATCCTAGAAAAGTCAGAACCGTCTTACAAACCCTTGAAAAATACCTAGATTCCATTGAAGAAAGCTTAACTTATACATTATCTAACGGACCTATTGAAGGCATAAACAATAAGATTAAAAATATTAAGCGATCTGGGTACGGTTATCGAAACTTTAGAAATTTACGCAGTCGAGCCCTTATTGTGTTTAGCTTAGTCAAGAAGAAAGCAGAACCGAAAGAGTTATATTACGAATTAAAAAAAGTTAGTTAAAGATCTTTTACACCATCACTACGTGATGACTATTTATAGAACCT
>DAIOTD010000120.1:0-2982 GCA_036752205.1 Atopostipes sp. | reverse complement strand
TGAATGAGGTTATCACCTAGTCCATAAAATGAGATTCTTTTTTCAGATTCTGGTTCAGGTTCCGGTTCCTCTTCAATTGGTCCTTCCGGCACAGGTTCTTTTGGAATGACGACAATTTCATCATCTGGTGTTTGAGTGGGTTCTTCATCGACTGCACGACAACCTGTGAGAAAAAGGGATAAAATTAATAACAAACTAAGTTTCAATTCTTTACCTCCGTAAGGTGAATCATTTTAAACCTATTATACGCTATTATTGGAAGATTGATAGCATTATATGAAGCACTTCTTTCCTAAAGTAAAATGAGTATGTTATGATAATTGTATTAAAATAGTTGGAGGAATTTAGATGACAACAGAAACGAATAAACTACCCAAACGTGATGAAGTCCCAGTAGAAAAGACATGGGATTTAACAACGATTTTCCCATCTGACGAAGCGTGGGAAGCAGCTTATAATGAAGCGGCTGAAAAAGAAGAAGAAGTTCAAAAATATGAAGGGACTTTAGGTGACGGAGCGGATGCATTCTTAGAAGCTATTGAAGCGATGTACGCAGCATCTCGTGCAGTAAGTAAAGTCTATGTCTATGCGCACCTGAAGAGTGACCAAGATACTGGAAACAACACTTATCAAGCGATGAGTAGCCGTGCGATGACATTAATTACAAATGCACAAGCGGCATCATCTTGGTTTGAACCGCAAGTATTAGAACTATCAGATGAAAAACTAGAAGGGTACTTTGAAGAAAACTCGGATCTAGAAGTATACCGTCATGAAATTAATAACATCACAGCGAACCGTAAGCACGTTCTTTCGGCTGAAATCGAAGGCTTACTTGCAGAAGCTGGAGAAGTCTTAAACGCATCATCCCAAACTTTCTCAATCTTAAACAACGCAGACTTAACATTCCCAGTTGTAAAAGGAGAAGATGGCGAAGACGTTCAACTATCACACGGTTTATATGGTCAATTACTAGAAAGTAAAAATCGCGATGTTCGTAAAGGAGCATTTGAAGGTTTATACGGCGTGTATGGTGGACTAAAAAATACATTCGCCAGCACATTCCAAACAAACGTGAAGAAGAATAACTATATTTCAAAAACACATAACTTTGATTCGTCAAGACATCGTGCATTATCCAATAACCATATTCCAGAAGAAGTGCACGAAACATTAATCGAAGTCGTGAACGACAACCTACATTTACTACACCGTTACATGGAATTACGTAAAAAGTTATTAGGTGTCGAAAAGCTTGAAATGTATGATCTATATGTCTCAATGATTGGTGAAGCGGGACTGAAATACGACTACGATGAAGCAACAGATGTTACATACGAAGCTTTAGATATTTTAGGGCCAGAGTATAACGACGTATTGAAAAAAGCTTTCGAAGACCGTTGGATTGATATTGAAGAAAACCAAGGTAAGAGAAGTGGCGCGTATTCATCTGGAACGTATGACACGAATCCATACATCTTACTAAACTGGCACGATTCATTGAATCACTTATACACATTGGTACACGAATTAGGACACAGTGTGCATAGTTACTTTACGCGAAACAATCAGCCATATGTCTACGGAAACTATTCAATTTTCCTAGCTGAAATCGCATCAACAACAAACGAGAATATCCTAACAGATTACTTGTTAGAAAATGCGAAATCAAATGAAGAAAAAGCACAAATCCTAAACCACTACTTAGATGGTTTCAAAGGAACAGTCTTCCGTCAAACGCAATTTGCGGAATTTGAGCACTGGGCACATGAAACAGCTGCAGAAGGCACACCATTAACAGCTGAGTTCTTAAGTGAAAAATACGGTGAAATGAACGACAAATACTACGGACCAGCTGTTGAAAATACAGACGGCATTGAATTAGAATGGTCACGTATTCCTCACTTCTATATGAACTACTATGTTTACCAATACTCAACAGGATTTGCCGCAGCAACTGCCTTAGCAGATCGTATTGTAAACAAAGAAGAAGGCGCCTTAGAAGAGTACTTAACTTATCTAAAAGCAGGAAGCAGTGATTTCCCAATTGAAATCATGAAAAAAGCTGGCGTCGATATGACAAACAAAGACTATATCGAACGCGCAATGAAAGTGTTCGAAGAGCGTCTAAACCAATTAGAAGCAATCGTAGAAGAACTATAAATACAACAAAAAATGTTCCATCTCTATTTAAAGGGATGGAACATTTTTTTACTTATGTTAAGTTCAAGTTAAATACGTTACTTAATTCCTCTTTCACTTCTTCGTGTATTTCTTCGCCTTGTTCGACTTCTTTGATTGCCTCTAAACCACAAATCGAATGGAGAATTTCGCGTTCAATCTCTTCACCGAGTCGCAAAGCCTCTTCTTGTTCACCATCGCGATAAATAACGCATGACGGTGTACCTGTAATATCCATATCAGAAGCTAATTTTAGACTTTTACGGTAAATTTTACGAACTAAATCGGATTGATAGTCTTCACGAAACATTTCGACGTCTAGGTTCACTTTCTCAGCCACCTCATAAATTAAATCCTCGACAAAATCTTGGCGGCCTTCTACAACAGTCTCTTGTAACGCCGTTAAAAACTCATGCGATTTATTTTTACCTTGCATGGCACTTGCGTGAAAAGCTAGACTTGCTTGATAAGTATTCGTTGAATACTGGTTATTCCGTTCTACAAACGTCGCCCGGTTGTTTGCGGTCTTTTTACGCGCATGTCCAAAAACACGTTTAAAATTGACCATCGGGATGACTCGTAATTTTATTGTCTCAGGACGCTCTGAGCGGAATTTTTTTATAATTTTTCTTGCGCTATTGCAGCGTTTACCTAGTGGATCTAGGTAAAGAAAAATCTCAATATATTGATCGGTCATCATTAACACACCTAAACAAAATTTTTCATTCATTGTTCCTCTACATGTCTACTAATTACTACTACTTTATCACGAATTCGTAATAATGAACATTTTTTAGCTTG
>DAIOTD010000119.1:1350-3005 GCA_036752205.1 Atopostipes sp. | reverse complement strand
ATTGTCACTGCTGATCACGGTAACGACCCTACTATTGGTCATAGTCAACATACACGTGAGCGTGTCCCGTTATTAGTGTGGTATAATGGTCTACAAGGATTTAAACTAGGTGAACGAAGTACAATGGCTGATACAGTAGCGACGATAGCTGATTACTTTGGCGTAAAATCTCCACAACACGGTGAATCTTATTTAAATTTAATGGTTTAGTCCAAGATATTCTGAAATGTTGTCAGAACAATATTTCGGGCTTTTTTCTGTTTTTAAACTATTTTTGTAAAATCAAAGAGAAAACGTTTCACAAATCATTCGAAAAAAGGTATCTTTATACCAATGAGTGAAACATTGTACCGGAAAGTAAGCGCTTTATTGAAAGTTTGTTTTATAATGGTATGATTGGAATGTAAAAGGAGTTTATGCAATGGCAATTGTAACAATTAAGTTAAAAGAGTATAAAAAGAATGCGAGTCCAACAGAAAATGCAATTATTAATTATATATTAGATAAGCCAGAAGAGACAAGTCGTTTAACGATTCACCAGCTCGCTGAAAAGACGTATACATCCGCGTCGTCCATTATTCGTTTATGCAAGAAAAATGGTTTCTCAGGTTATAAAGAATTTATAAAAGAATTAATTTATGAACAAGCTATTCGTGAAAATTACAAGGAGAAATCAATTTCGGATGTTAATCGAACGGATGATACGGAAAGTATCATTTTCAAAGTGACGCATAAAAATATCTTATCCTTAGAGGAAACACAAATGATATTAGACCCTCTTGTCCTGGATCGTTGTATAAAAGCGCTGAAAGAATGCCAACGATTGTATATATATGGTGTTGGTGCCTCACAAATTGTTGCCCAGGATGCCAAGCTGAAATTTACCCGAATTAATAAGATGGCCTTAGTCAGTGAAGACACGCATACTCAAGTCGTATACTCTCGTACGATGTCGAAGGATGATCTAGCCATTGTTGTATCTTATTCAGGAAGAACGGAAGAAATGATTCGCTGTACACAGAATGCAAAAGACAATGGAGCTACGGTAATTTCCATAACGAAAGTCGGCACGACGCCAATTGGTGAATTAGCGGACTATTCCTTATATGTAGCGTCCAATGAATTTTCATTTAGAAGTGGAGCAATGTCTTCTAGAATTGCACAGTTAAATTTAATCGATATTCTCTATTCGAGTTATGTCAGTCAGATGTATGATGATTCGCTAGGATTACTAGAGAAAACCCAAATTAGAAAGGAGTAAGGATGATGGTAGATTTATCAAAAATTGATACAGAGAAACAAAATAAAGATACATTAAATCTTGATCGTATGAGCATTAAAGAAGCTTTAACGGTCATGAATAATGAAGATCAAAAAGTAGCAAAAGCTATTAAAGAGGTGATACCGGAAATAGAGAAAGCTGTTGAAATCATTATTCGACAATTTAATAAAGGGGGACGATTGATTTATATCGGTGCTGGAACAAGTGGACGTTTAGGTGTTTTAGATGCATCGGAATGCCCACCAACTTTTGGAGCACCTAAAGAGCAAGTTGTTGGCATCATTGCAGGAGGAAAAGTAGCCATGACTGAAGCAATTGAAGGGGCAGAAGATGATGTGGAGCAAGGTAAACAAGATGTAGTCGACATAAATCT
>DAIOTD010000119.1:0-1250 GCA_036752205.1 Atopostipes sp. | reverse complement strand
GAAGAAGTAGCAAGTCAGAAGTTAGATGAAAGTGGCGGTGATGTGAAAGCGGCAATTTTAATGATTTTATTAGATATCGATAAAGACACTGCTATGGTTAAACTAAATGAAACAAAAGGTCATATTCGCAAAGCTTTATAAAATAAGAAAAGAGGAGAGTTACAAATGGCAAAACGTACAAATGAAGACTTATTGCAAGATATTCTTAGCCACGTTGGTGGAGTTGAGAATATCCAGACAGCTACAAACTGTATGACAAGATTAAGAATTCAACCTAGAGACGAGAGTAAAATCGACTTAGAACAATTAAAAGATGTCGAAGGTGTTATGGGTGTTGTGAATGCAGAAACCCTACAAATCGTTGTTGGACCAGGAACAGCTAAAAAAGTTGCGGACTTATTAATCGAACAACACAACATTACAGAAAATACAGCACCCCAATCAACACCAGGTGTAACAGGTGACTGGGAAGCAAATAAACAAAATGTAAAAGGTAGTCAATCACAAGGTGGCGGGAAGAAAGCATTAGAAACAATTGCTAATATCTTTATTCCAATGATTCCAGCCATTATTGCTGCCGGTTTATTCCAAGGTTTTAGTAGTTTAATTGGACAACTAATTGTAGATGGTGCAGTATCGGGAGAGTTTTGGCAAGCCACACAAACATTTTTCGCTCTTATTGGTAATAGTTTCTTAGGTTACTTCGCTATTTATACTGGTGTTAATGCGGCTAAAGTATTTGGTGCAACAGAAGCACTTGGTGGAATGCTAGGTGGAATGTCTATCGCAGCACCATTAGTTACTTTAGCGACGCAATTTAATTTATATGATGCAGAAGAACCATTGAACTCGATTTTAACAACTGGTAAAGGTGGAATCATCGGAGTTGTTATTGGTGTATGGATCTTAGCGCAAATCGAAAAAAGAGTCAGAAAGGCCGTTCCAGATGTATTAGATATCATGGTAACCCCACTAATTACACTTCTCATCGCAGGGCTAATTATGGTATTCATCGTTATGCCACTTTCTGGTGTGGCATCTGACTGGCTAGTTACGTTCTTAAACTTATTTATCGGTTCAGATAATCAGTTTGTTAGTATCTTATCAGGGTATATTTTAGCAGCAGCATTCTTACCAATGGTACTATTAGGATTACACCATGGATTGATTCCAATCTATGCGATTCAATTAGAAACAATGGGTGGCGTTAGCTTATTCCCAGTATTAGCAATGGCAGGTGCTGGACAAGT
>DAIOTD010000118.1:0-3048 GCA_036752205.1 Atopostipes sp. | reverse complement strand
ATTCTATTCGTTGTTTTCACTATGAGATTGTTGCGTAATTTCAAGTAACTGATCGCGTAATTGATCTTCCATAACGACCAATTGTTGTTCCGCCTCACGACGTTTTTGGGAACCTTGTTGTTGAATTGATAAGGTTTCTTGTAACGTTTCAATTAAGTCGGTTTGTGTTTTTTGAAGTGTTTCAATATCCACAACTGCACGTTCTGTTTCTCGAGCGGTTTCAATTGAAGACTGTTTCAACATTTCGGAGTTTCTTTGGAGCATTTCATTTGTTGCATCCGATACTTTCCGTTGAGCAGCTACCGCATCTTGTTTACGTAAGAGCGTTAATGAAATAACAATCTGATTTTTCCAAAGTGGAATCGCTGTATTAATAGACGTTTGAATTCTTTCAGCAAGCGCCTGGTTTGTATTTTGAATTAAACGAATTTGTGGTGCTTGTTGTAACGTAATTTGACGTGTCACTCTTAAGTCATGCACACGTTTGTCTAGACGGTTTAGGAATTGGTTTAAGTCATTTACTTTTTGTACCAACATTTGATCTGGCGTTTCTTCCGCTTCCGTCAAAGCTTTTGGTATAATATCATTTTCTAATTCCTGCACACGTAATTCTCCTGCAGCAATATAAATATTCAGCGCTTCGTAGTAGTTTAAGTTTTGGTCATATAGTTGATTTAACATCTTGTTATCTTCTAATAGTTGACCCTTTTGTTTATCTAACTGCAAAGCAATTTTATCGACTTGTGTACCAATCTTTTGATACTTGGCTGTCATTTCATATCTTGAACGTTTAGCGCGCTTGAATAATTTTTGGACAAAGTTTTGATTCTCTTCGGTTAACTCTTCAGGGTCCGACTCTTGAAGATGGAACATTAAATCATTAATCGATTCCCCAATGATTCCGGTATCTTGATTCTGTACATGGTTTAAAACGCCATGTGAGAAATCACCGATTTTTTGTTGGGCAGTGGAACCATAATTAAGAATAGCTTCTGTATCCGTATAATCAATTTTTTCTGCTAATTCACGTGCCGTTTTTTGTTGCTCTACCGGTAAAAAGTCAATTGTTTTACCAGGCATACGTTCTTTAATATCCTCTTTTTCTACTTCTAAAACCGGCATTTTTGCAGGCTCCCCAAAAGGATCTTTTAACAAATCTTCGATTGACGCAGAGCCCACAGAAGGCATTGAATTTGTCGTTTCATTTTTATCTATTTCTGACATACACCATTTTCCTCTCTATAAACTAATATTGGTTTCATTAAATGGATTAAATTTCATCGTTTTCAATAGAAGTCCCTTCACGATTCAAGAGACGTTTTGCCAAATCAACTTCATTAGCCAAGTCCGAAATATCTGCCGAACGGAATTCTAAGTAGTCTTCTGAAATCTCTTGACACACTTCATCAATTGTAATGGCCGATTTTTCTAAGACATCATAAGTCTGTTTACTCTTAGCTTGATGGCTATTAATTCTTTTGTATTTTTCAGTTAAGTCAGCTAAAGTCGGTAAATTCACATATAAAAATTCGTGAATGTCATGTAATCGATCGGGTTCATTTACGATATCTTTAAACAGTGCTTTGATTAAATGTAGAGTGTTATTTCTGTGTGCAATGGCTTTTAATTTTCCAACTTGATTCATATTCTCTTCAACTTGAATAATTAATTGCTTTGCAGTATTCATTTCATTTCTAAAGAAAATAATATCTTTATCCGATAACCCTTTTGATTTATAAAACTGTTCACGTTGTTCGGATACTGGTTTTAAATCTGTTTTTACTTTCGTTCCGTCTTGTTTTCTAGACCAAAGAGTGTAAAGGACAAAACCTACGAACACACCGATAAGTGTTGAAAACAACTGACTGAAATCTAACGCTAAAAGTAATCCAAAAACAAAAATAAATACCATGATAGCAATAAGTGATTTGAAAACTTTATTGGATGTTTCATTTTTCATAATCTTCCGACATCCTTTCTTAATGTTCGACTTAATTTTAACATAAACATTGACATTCTTACTCAGACTTTAGCACGATTTTCTTTATTCGATGAAATTGATACACTGAAAGTGTTATAATATTCATAATAACGGAGCGGGGGGATACAAATGGAATTTGAAGAAAAAATTACAAGTGTTGAAACGATTCATGAAGGTGTTGTAACGACCTATCAATTAGCCGAAGTCACTTTACCAGATGGAAAGTCAGCTCAACGTGAAATTGTCCGCCATAAATCAGCAGCAGCAGTGATTGCTTTTACAGAAGAGTTAAAGATTGTATTGGTTCGGCAGTACCGTGTGGCGATTGGTAAAACGACGCTAGAATTACCAGCAGGGTTAAGAGAAGAAGAAGACCAAGATGGTATTATTACTGCGAAAAGAGAGCTTGAAGAAGAAACAGGATTACGTTCTGAGAATTGGCGTTTTGTAACTTCTTTCTATAGTACACCCGGGTTTACAGATGAATTTTTAGAAATATATGAAGCTCATGGAGTTGAAAAAGTAGAAAATCCACTCCCGAAAGATGAGGATGAATTTCTTGAAGTTGTTGAATTAGACTTTGATGAAGCAATGGATGCCTATTCTCGTGGGGAATTGTGTGATTCTAAAACGGTTTTTGCTTTATTCTATTGGCAGATGCGCCGCCAAAAAATGAATAAGTAAACTGAAAATGATTTGTAGATAAGGTAGATGATCGAAATGAGTTCAAGAAAAGAACGTAAACTTGAAGAACGTGAAATAAAAAAACAAATACGCAAAGAAAAAATTAAATATACAATGAAAGAGCGCTGGGAAGAATTTAAATTAAATCGCCAAGGGAAAACAAAGCGAAAGCGATCAGAAGTGCATCAGAAATATCGTCGAGTCGATCGTATACTCACCTTACTAATAGTCATTACGCTGGTTGCTTTAGTCATTGTTTGGTTATTTATTTTATTTGTATAATTTAGTGTAAAAGGGAGAAAAAGATGAAAATAGGTTTATTAGTAGCAATGGAAGAAGAGCTCGATCGATTAAAAGAAGCCATTTCAACAGAAGAGGTTATC
>DAIOTD010000117.1:0-3088 GCA_036752205.1 Atopostipes sp. | reverse complement strand
AAACCATTATTTCATCGATGTCGAGTAGTTCTGATTCTTCCGTAAGAATACCTTCTACCTGTTCTGGAGTGCCCTTTATTAAAAACCTTTTGTCATAACGATTCTTTAAAAAGTTTTTCTCCGATTCTGAATACTCGTAATCTTTTAAATCGTCAGGATCCATATTCTTCATCAGTTTTCCTTGCATTAATGCGATTTGCGCTAGTTCTATTGGCTTCGCTAGATAATTGGCTTCCTCTTCTGAATCAGCAACAATAATTTGGTAACTCACCATTACTGAGGGCTTTTCGAAAAATTGACTGGGCTCAAAGCGATCTCTGTACAGCTTGAATACTGCCGGATCTGTTTCAATTCCAAAAAACTTTGCAAAACTATACCCTAGACCCATTTCAGCTGATTTTATGGCGGATTGTCCTGAAGATCCTAACATCCAAGGTTCGACTAATGATTTTGTTTTATATGGTATTGCGTCTGAACGACCATAGATACCAGGTGCTTCTTCATCCAACAAGTATTTTAATATGACTTCAATCTTGTCATATTGATCATCAAATTGATTAGGTGCCCCTTGTGCGAGAGCCAATGTTTCATTCGGTCCGCCTCCTGGTGCACGACCTAAACCTAGATCGATACGATTTGGTGCTAAAGTTGTTAAGGTCTTAAAGTTCTCAGCAATCTTCAATGGTGAGTAATGCATAATCATTGTTCCACCGGTACCGAATCGCAACTTTTCTGTCACTGCGGACATATATGCCGCCATTAACTCAGGCGATGAGCTAGCATGCCCTTTTGAATTATGATGCTCTGCAAACCAATAACGTTTAAAATTCATCTGTTCTATTTCTTTAACAAACCGTGTTGTTCTTGCGTAACCTTCTTCTGGTGTTTCACCTTTATTTAAGGTCACTAAATCATGAACGCCTAATTCCATTTTTTTCATCCTTTCAGTACTTACATCAATTTCATTACATTCACTCTATCAAACTCTCTTTAGAATAGACAACTTTATGTGCTTTAAGTAACTTAAAAAGCTTACTTATCAGATAGCACATCTAATAAGTAAGCTTTGTCATTAAATTCTTGTATATAGTCTATAGTAATGGCCTTTTCGAGCCATTAGTTCTTCATGATTCCCTACTTCAGTAATATTCCCTTTGTCTAGTACATAGATACGGTCACTATCTTCAATTGTCGTTAGTCGGTGAGCAATCGTAATGGTCGTACGCCCCTCAGCTAGTTTATCTAAAGACTCTTGGATAATAATCTCACTTGCGTTGTCCAAAGCGGATGTCGCTTCATCTAAAATTAGTATTTGTGGATTTTTTAGAAATACACGAGCGATGGAAATACGTTGTTTTTGTCCACCTGATAAACGGACACCGCGAGAACCAATATCTGTTTCAAATCCTTCTGGCAACTCATCAATAAATTCAGTAGCACCAGCCAGTTTCGCTGCATAACGAATCTCTTCGTCTGTCGCATCCATTTTACCGTAACGGATGTTTTCTGCGATCGTTCCTGCAAAGAGATAGACATCTTGTTGCACGATTCCAATATTATCTCTGATTGAATGGAACGTTAAGTCACGAATATCGTGTCCATCAATAGAAATCGAACCACTTTTTACATCATAAAATCGTGGAATCAGATTAATAATAGTCGACTTCCCTGCCCCACTTGGTCCAATAAATGCAACTTTTTCACCAGGTTTAACCTCAAACGAGATATCTTCTAAAATATGGGCTGAGTCTGTTTCGTAACTAAAACTTACATTGTCGAATTGAATAGAACCTTTAACATCTTTGAGTGTAATCGCATTTTCTTTCTCGATCATGTCAGATTCGACGCTCATCACTTCATCAAATCGTTCAATTCCTGTAATCCCCTTTTGGAATTGTTCGATAAACTGAATGAGTCGACGTAAACTTGTTACTAACATATTGATATACATGATGAAGACGATTAAATTTGCCGGATCAAATTGGTTATTGATTATACCCCAACCACCAAAAACTAAAACGACGATATACATTAACCCTTCGAATAATGAGGTAGTCGATGTAAAGGATGCCATCGCGCTATAGAAATCTTTCTTAATTGTCAGGAAGTTTTGATTGCCTCCCTCGAATTTATCAATCTCAATCGGCTCGTTCGCAAAACTTTTGACTACTCTAATGCCCGAGAGACTATCTTCTATACCGGCATTTAAATTACCAATCTGTCGACGTTGTTTCATCTGCTCTACCTTCATACTTGTACGATTTTTCCTTGAAAAAATATACATAAATGGCAGTAAAAGAAAAATGAGTACTGTTAGCCAAGCATTGATACTACCTAATATCACTAACGAAACGACAACTTGAATCGATACAATAAAAATCTCTTCCGGAGCATGGTGTGCAAACTCCGTAATATCAGCCAAGTCACTTGTTACTCGAGTCATAATTTGACCAACCTTCGTATCATTGTAATAGCTTGTCGGCAAACTCATTAAATGATCGTATAAATCGCTTCGCATATCTGTTTCAATCATCGCACCCATTCGATGTCCGATATTTGTCATAAAATATCTTGCAATAATTTCAATGATTTTTAAAACACCATATACAATCGTTAAATTAGAAACGACCTTTAGAGTTAACGTGCCAGCCATTCCTAAATTTGTAAATTCACTTAAAACAAGTGGTAAAATAAAACCTGCAACGGTTGTTAAAGATGCAGCAATTAAATCAAGAACTAGAATACGCCAGTACTTTTTAAAGTATGGTAACGTGATTTTAATTAAATTAATATTTTCTTTCATATTTATCCCCATCTATCTATTTTAAAATAATATATACTTATTAACGATAACATATTTAACGAGAACCTAAAACTATTCCACACTAGAATATTTTGATTCGTGAATATATTCCAAGTAAATAAAAAGACAGACATCTAATGTGAAAATGTCTGTCTTTATTAAGCAAGTAAATTTAAAAAGCTTCTAAACTTCTTTATTTTGAGTAATAATTTCCTCAGTTTCTTCATCTTTCGGGAAATCTATTGGGTCCTCTACCTTAATCATCACGACTGTATCGTCTTTTAG
>DAIOTD010000116.1:0-3091 GCA_036752205.1 Atopostipes sp. | reverse complement strand
AGTTAAAGTTAACATGTCGTATCCGTTATAATAGATAAGAAGAATGAAAAGAGGTGCATGTATTGATGAAATATCCATTAAATAAAGCAGAAATTATTAAAGGATTCGAAGGCAATAGGGAGCAATTAACTATTCAATTGCTGGATTCGGTGCCTTCGACTAACGATGTGGCCAAACAACTCCTACGAGAATCACCGGATGCTATTTCACTCGTAGCGACAAATCGTCAAACGGCTGGTCGAGGCCGTCGTGGTAAATCGTTTTATTCGGAGTTGAAACATGGTTTGTATTTCACGATTGGTATAACAGCCAATACGGATCAGATTGAGAATATTCCACTATATACTATTCTTGCTGCTGCAACGTTCGCAGAGACCATTGAAAAATATGTTGAAAAACCTGTCCAAATAAAATGGGTGAACGACCTTTTTTATAATGGAAAGAAAGTTAGCGGTATCTTGAGTGAAATGGTTTCAGGGATTGAATCGTCTACTTTACCAGGAATTGTTATAGGAATTGGTCTAAATATTGCTGGTGATTTTGAAGAGACAGATAAAAACGTTCAAAATGTTGCAGGCACATTATTCGGTTTAGATACACCTCCGAGTTTTAATCAAAATGAATTCCTAAGCACCTTTTTGAATCAATTCACAAAACAACATCTTTTATTTCATGAAAAAGGGTTTATGAAAAGTTATGAGTCTCATTTGATGGGCATTGGCAAAGAAGTCTATTATACATTGAATCAACAGCCGAAAAGTGGTGTGATTGAAGGGACTAATGAGATGGGGCATCTTTTGGTTCGACAAATGGATGGTAGTCTAGAAGTTCTGTATGGACAGGAAGTGCATTTTGGAAGCGAACAATTTGTAAAATAATGTCAAAACGATTGTGTCAATGTACACAACTTATGGTATAATTTAAAGTATGAAAGCGCTTTATTATACGGGAAAATATTATAAAATGGTAGGTGATAAAAAAGGCAACAAGGTCTGACTTGGGATGATTAAATAGAGCACACAGGTGAATATACCAAGAGAGGGAGAAAGCGATGGCTACAAAGAAGAATTTTGAAACAGAAACACTTCGTAAGAAGAATGATTTGTTGTCTCCGTTGAAATCTATTGTAGAGACAGCATTTTACGGAAACAATGTTCACGAAGTAAAGACACTCGCTGAGGCATATGAATTAGCACATGATGCACCCACTAGTATAGTTCTGGACCAAGTCGTGAAAAATACGGCAGAGCTTGGATTACCAGAAGATGCGAAAGTACTAGTCGATAATGGTAGTAGTATAGTTGGACGTACGGCGCGCGCTCGAAAAATTTATGGAAAAGATCCCGACGAAGACAAAAAGCTAATGAAAGTGGCGATGGATGCCGTCTATGAAGGCAGTTATTATCCATTTCTATCAGGTCGTGCAATTGTTGGTTTGGATGAAGACTTCATGGTTCAAGCTCATTTGATGGTACCAGAAGAATTTGCAAACAACTTATATTCTTGGTTAATAAATTTCCAAATTTTAGATGATGCGTATTTAGAGCGATATAAAACATCTAAAGATTACGAAGAAAATGATATTTATATTTATGCGGATCCAACATGGACACACAAAGATTTCCCAGATGGGTTAGCTTACTTCGATACCAATCACAACGTGGCAATTATTTTAGGCTTACAATATTTTGGCGAATTGAAGAAAGGTACGTTAACTCTGGGATGGGGTACGGCTGCGAGACATGGGTATGCGGTTAGTCATGGTGGATTGAAAGATTATAAGAAAGCGGATGGCAGTCACCATGTTGCATCATTTTATGGTTTATCTGGTTCTGGAAAATCAACCTTAACGCATGCACAACACGATGGTAAGTATGAGATTACGGTACTGCATGATGATGCTTTTATTATCAACCAAGAAGACGGATCAACGATAGCGCTAGAGCCATCTTATTTTGATAAAACAAATGACTATCCAACGGGTCACCGCGAATTAGATTATTCGGTGACGGTTCAAAACGTTGGAGTGACATTAGATGAAAATGGCAAACGAGTACTCTTGACAGAAGATATCCGTAATGGAAATGGCCGTACAGTGAAGTCTCGATTCAGTACGCCAAATCGAGTGGATAAAGTAGATGAGCCGATTAATTCAATTTACTGGATTATGAAGGACGAGACCTTACCACCAATTGTTCGTATAAAAGATGCGACGCTTGCTTCATCCATGGGTTGTACACTGGTTACAACGCGCTCAAGTGCTGAGAATGTGAAGAATGTTGGGGAAGTTGTCGTTTCACCTTATGCGAATCCATTCCGTGTTTACCCACTTGTTGATGACTACGAAGCATTCAAAGATTTATTTGCCAAAGGTGTGGAATGCTACATCATTAACACAGGTAAATTCATGGGCAAAGATATTCCACCAGCGGTAACGCTTGGAAGCATTGAAGGAAACGTAGACGGAACTGCAGATTACAAAGCATTCGGACCAGTCGATGGTCTTGAGTATATTCCGGTTGAAGGGTATGAAGTACCATTTGATGATGCAGACTACTTAGCGAATTTGAAGAAAAATATGGAAACAAGAATCCATCACTTAACTACAACATTAGCGAAAGAAGAAGCACCACACGATCTTCCAGCTGAAATTGTTGATAGTATCCAGAAGGTAATCCATCAATTATAAATAACACAATTGGGTAAAATGAAAACATCTCCCGTTCGACCAGATAAATGGTTGAATAGGAGATGTTTTTGACTGATTAAGCTGTTACTTTACTATCACCGTGTTTCACAATGGTCATCGAACCTAAGGCTATAGCGAAACAAATAACAGAGAATAAGAATAGAAGTCCGTTATCTTGGAAAAAGTCTTGAATGGCACCATACACAATGGGACTCACAATGGCAGCTGTGAAAGAAAAGAGGTAGTAATAACCTGTAAATGCTCCGACTGTTTTTTCAGATGCGAATTCTAAAATCATCGGTAAAGAATTGATATTAATACAGGCCCAACAAATTCCACCCAATATGAGTAAAACTTGAACCAACCACTGACTAGACGTCGCTAAAATAGGTAAGAATATTA
>DAIOTD010000115.1:0-3093 GCA_036752205.1 Atopostipes sp. | reverse complement strand
GATTGGTACATTATCTAGCCTCCTTTTTACTATTGCTATCAAAAGCAAACATTAAAAATCGATCTGCAAAAAATGCTCCAAATACTGCTAGTGGGTTGAAATATGCTGGTAAAAGGAACGATACTAGTAGCGGTATCGCTATCCAAACCATCACCGACAGCAAATATCCGACGTAACGTACCACAGAAAAATCATTGAAATCAATAATTTTTTCTAAGATAACTACACGATATTGGCGAAGTAAGCCGACAAATATCCAGCCTAAAAGCCAGCCTAGACCATACGTGATATCCCAAAAGAATAGTCCAGAACCTAAAATCATTACAATTACATGAAACTTTGTCATATTGGCCTCCAAAGATTAAAAGATGTTTAACTTAACCACTTTGCTTCACTAAATATCTTCCTACTTATTGTAACAAATTCTAATCATTATTTTATAGTTTATTGTTCATTTATTAAAATAATGATTTTTGTAAAGATGCTTATCTTCGCTTACAATTATCTTATCGAATGATTACGAATCGATTTAAGCAACTTATTCTAATATAACATTTTATAGCGACTATTTAAAGTCTTCAACGCTGCAAGCTATAAAGATTCGTTGTTTCTTCATACTTTTGTAAAATCTAGATTATTTCCATTGATGAAATCTAATTCTTCGGAAGTTGACGGTCGATTCATGACTGCATTACGGTAGGGGAATCGGCCAAAACGGTCAATTATTTCCTTGTGTTCAACCATATATTTAGTATGTGTTTCACTGTCTAGCTTTAGATATAATTGTTCCGAAATTTTTTGAATGTTTTTTGACTCTGAATGCATAAACGGTAGCAGAACAAAATTTTTCTGATTTACTGGTTGTCTTTCAAAATCAGGGTGCTCAATTGCATGCTGTGCTAAAATTAGAGCTTGCCCATCTTGAGCGTAGCTGTCTGCACTTCCTCGGTTTAAGTTTCTAGAGAACTGATCCAATACAATAATTTCAGCTAATCGACCAGCAAAGGTTTCACGCCATTTGTATAGAAGCCCTTGTCTTCCGGCATCCCAAGTATCGTAAAATCGTTCTCGAATTTCTAAATCAAACGCATCATTTCTTATAAACCAATTTTCTTCATTGCCTTCATTAAACCAAAAATCATAGACTTCTTTTGCTGATGAAATATTCATGGTATGCCCTCCCAAAGGTATAGTATAACATAGATTTGAATCACATGTTTTAGCTCATACTTGTAACAAATAAGGATAGATTTTTAACCGATTCAATATTTCTACTGTCAGGAAAAGTATTTTTGCTTTATACTGGGTTCACAATGACAGATAAGGACGGTTTATTATGATTGAAAAACAGTACTCAAAAGATGAAACACATGTAAAGCAAAAGCTTTCAGTAAAAATTGATGCAGATAAAAAAGAAATTTTTCATTATCTAGCAACCACTGAAGGGATTTCCTTATGGTTCCCCCAATTATCGATTGAAGATAAACTTGTCTTGTTTGATATGGGTGACGGTATTTTTGAAAAGATGCAGCTATTGGATTATAAGACAGATGATCACATTTCGTATGAGTGGGCGACGGGTCAAATTGAGTTTAGGCTCGAAAACGCTACGGATGGCACACAATTAATATTAGAAGAAACACTACCGGTTGACTTTGCAGCGATTCCTGAAGATTTCACGGGCTGGTTTGTGCAAATGCAAAACATCAAGAGTGTTGCCGAAAAAGGTTCTTCTGCAACAATTAATCGAGAAGAAATACTCGCAGTGAAAGAAGAAATTAAAACACAAATATAATATGAAATAGAGAAAGAGGACAGTTGATAACAACTGCCCTCTTTTTTTCTACTTTTCTAACAGGTTAATCCCTGTCACAATCGCTTCACAAGCCTTTTCGATAACGGATCGTGGGCAAGCCAGGTTCATCCGCATAAAACCTTCACCCTCTGGACCAAACCAATCGCCACCATCTAAACCAACTTTCGCATCTTTAAAAATAACATCTGTTAGATTATCTAAACTTAATTCCAAACCATTGAAATCCATCCACATTAAATAAGTTGCCTCTAAGTCATGGATAATAACTTCTGGTAATTCTTTTTCAAAATATTCCTTTGCATACTGGTAATTCCCATCAATGTACTCGATGACCGCTTCTAACCAATCTTCTGACTCATTATAAGCAGCGCTTGCTGCCTCAAACGCAAATCCGTTTACAATACCAATGCTAGATTGTTCTAACGTACGAGTAAATTTTTTCCTTTTTATGTCATCTGAAATAACCACATAAGACATCTGCATACCTGCTAAATTAAACGTCTTACTTGGAGCCATTAACGTCACTAGGTTGCTTAAATAGGCTTCGTCCAATGCACCTACTGGGATATGTGTATAGCCTGGCATGACTAAGTCTGCATGTATTTCATCACTGACAACCAAGACATCATTCGCAATACAAATTTCCATCATCTTAGCCAGTTCTTCTTCAGTCCATATACGACTAACTGGATTATGTGGTGAACACAATAAGAACATCGTCGTATTTGGGTTCTTAGCTTTTTCTTCAAAATCAGCAAAATCAATTTTATAGCGACCATCTTCTAACGTTAGACTGTTTGATAGGACATGGCGTCCATTGTTTAGAATCGCATCAGTGAATGGATAATAAACCGGACGTTGAATGATGACATTGTCTCCTGGACGTGTGAATGTTTGAATGGCTACGTTAAATGCCGTCACAATTCCCGGTGTGTTTAATAGCCAGTCAGATTGAACGGTCCAGTTAAAACGACGTTCTACCCAATTCACAAAGGCGTCCATGTGCTTTGTGGTCGCACTATACCCATAGATTCCATGCTCTGCCACTTTTATCATCGCTTTCTTAATAGCTGGCGCCGCTTCAAAATCCATGTCCGCTATCCATAGCGGTAAAGAATCTTCTGTTCCAAATGTTGTTAATAGAACTTCTGGATCCCACTTGATACTGCTAGTGTGTGATCGTTTTATTATCTTATCGAAATTGTACATTCATTTTCCCCCTAGGCTTTGAAAATCTACCTATTCAGTATAGGCTATTCACTTCTGTGAATACAAAT
>DAIOTD010000114.1:0-3097 GCA_036752205.1 Atopostipes sp. | reverse complement strand
TCTATAATATTTGGTGTTGATGGATCAATTATAATTCATTGACACCTTTTTTGTTTTATGCTTATATATTTACTCCGTTGGAGCTTCGTTTTTTGTTAAAAGTGGTGGGACCATCTTTAACTTCCTCCAACTACAACAAGCAGTTGGAGGTGATTTAAAGATTTCGAATATTATGACGATTTTTGAAATTTGGTATTTACTATAAAAAGAACCTTTCATTTGATATTTCTCTGTCAACTAGACCAAGAGTGCACCAATATGGAAGGTTCTTTCATATTACATTTTTTTATTCAGTATCATTGATTGAAAGTCAAATTGCAAACGAGATTTAGTTTCTGCTTGTGAAGCTTTCAATTTGTTCAAAACTTCTTCGGAATAAGTTCCTTGTTCAATTGCAGACTCTGTTGGCAGAATACGAAAAGTATAACGATTTTCTTCATCACTTTCCGCTCTGTAAACCCATGTTGGAATCATTTCAATGGCTTGGATAGTTGTTTCGTTGGTATCCGTATTTTTTTCAACATCTACCGTAACTATTACACCGTCTTCTGTAGGTTCAAAACCTTCCCCTAACGTTTCTCTTCTTTGATTTGAAATAAAATTCCCTAAAGAATAGGTAACAAAAGACTGCTTGTCACCCACACTTACCATTTCAGCTTTTTGGATGACATGAGGGTGGCTGCCGAAAATGATGTCTATACCTTCTTGCGTCAATAATTCTGCATAAGAAAGTTGGGCTGCATTGGCTTCTTTAGCGTATTCATTTCCCCAATGCATATAGGCAATGATCATGTCTGGATTGTGGGACTTTACTTGTTCTAAATCATTTAGGATTCGATTTTTATCCATGAGATTTAACGCAGAATTCAATTCTTCATTCGATAGACCAGCATCCATATTAATAAGTTCCGTATAGGCTAAAATGGCTATTTTAATGCCTTCAACTTCTTTTAGAACAAAGCGGGATTCGGGTATTTCATTAAAGGTACCTACTGCATCTAACTCTTTATCTTCAATCACTTGGACGGTACGTTTTAAACCTGCTAAGCCGGTATCTAAACTATGGTTGTTTACTGTAATCAATGTATCAAAACCTGTAGTTACCAGAGCATCTACTAGCGTGTCTGGTGCATTAAATGCTGGATAGCCACTATAGGGTTTTGATGGGCCAGCCAAGGTGGTTTCAAAGTTTCCAATGGCTAAATCCGCCTCTTCAATAATTGGTCGAATATCTTCAAATACGGAAGTGAAATCATAAGAATCTGTTGCTGTATTATAAGCGCTTATTAACTGAGTTTCATGTGCCATAATATCCCCTACAGCTGCAATACGAATATTGATTGTAGGATCTTCTTCTACAGGTTCTTCTTCAATCGGATCTGGTTCATTTTTATTAGTTTCTGAAATGCCTTCTTCGGTTTGTGGATTACCGGAATTTGGTTCATTGTTTGCGTTATTCAACAACCCACACCCTTGTAAAACAAACATAAATAATAACAAAAGACTGGGTATGACATATAATGGTCTTGATTTTTTATTTGTTGATTTCACTAATTATCCCCCACTCGTATAAAAATTCTTCATAACTTAAACCAGATTCATAGACAAGCGTCGCTAAATCATTTCCTAGATAGCGAAGATGCCAAGGTTCATATACGTAACCGGTAATATCTGATTTTCCTTCTGGGTAGCGAATGATAAATCCAAATAGATGTGCATTTTCTTGAAGCCAAATGCCTTCTTCTGTCTCGCCAAAGGCTTCTACCAACTGATAATTTACACTTTCACTGGTGACATCCATTGCCAAACCTGTTTGATGTTCACTATGGCCTGGTCGAGAACTAAACTGACTAGCTGCTTCTTCACCATGTTTTTCCACATTACTATTAAAGAGTTGGACTTGTGTTTGGTAAGATCGATAACCTGAGCGAGCATGCAATATAATACCTTCTTCTTCTGCAGCATCAAACATTTCTTTTAAAGCATCTGCTGCGGGTTCTTTTAATTGTCGAATTTCTGGGTTCTCTAAAACAGTGGGTACTTCAACGGTTTTTAAATCGCCAGGCACATGTTCACCAATACTATACTCTTTATTGGCTAATATTACTAGATTATTTGGGTCTAAAATTTCATCCGGTTGTATAGGGGGTTGTTCTTCATCGTCTGGAATTTCTTCTTCAGCGATGTCATCATTATCCGCTGGTTCTTGTATAGGAGTTCCTTCATTTACAGGCTTCTCAATGGGATCCTCACCCATTTCACCACAAGCGGTCAATAAAAAAACGTTCAAAAGGGCGCTAACTAACATAATTTTTTTAAACATGGATATTGTAATCTCCTTAAGAAAATTTACTTAATATTTTTATTACTAAGTAAATTATTATATCAAAAATAAGCTGATATTTGAAATATATAAATATCGATTAAAATAGAACAGAAAATCAGTTTATAGGTTATTTGAGATGTGTCTTGTGCTTAATCATAAAATAAATAGATAAAATCATTCAGAAGTATTCAAAAATTTATAATCGAAAGCACATAAATACGGAAACCTTTTAAAGTCTCCGTATTTTTCTAGGCTGTTTGTACATCTGGAAAATTAATTTGTACATCTGTTTTTTTCTTTTTTAGACAAGTAGCGTCATTCTCCAGGCGGAAGATTTCCCAAATGGATGTTCATTACACGTAGGCGCTGTAATCGATACACTTCATAATCCAGGGCTTCACACATTCTACGGATTCGTCGGTTGAGACCTTGTGTCAAAATAATATTAAATTCATATATTGATAATTGTTCTACCTTACTAGGTAGCGTCTTGGTTTCTAAAAACCGCACACCTGGTGACATTTTTTCTAGAAATTCAGGAGTAATAGGACGATCTACTGACACGACATATTCTTTTTCGTGGCGATTTTCAGGACGTATTTAGGATTTTTCAAAAAAATAAATAATAGCAATTTAAGAATCAACGTGATTTCAAAACGTAGACTCTTCTTTATTGTTATAATGAGTGAAAATAAATAGCAGAGTTAAATGGGTAGACCGTAACGATTCTATAGCGATTAAAAACCGCAGTGACAAATGATACGGGGAGCC
>DAIOTD010000113.1:0-3127 GCA_036752205.1 Atopostipes sp. | reverse complement strand
GATTCACGGCTAGTGAGTATCCGTATAGCTATTCTTATTTTTGGTGTATAATTAGTTGAATATAGGTTTAAGTTTTTACATTTGAAGAAGGAAGGAGTGGAGAGCATGAAATGGACAGAAAATCTAAAAAATACGTATAAAGGGATGGGGTATTCTGTTAGTCGATTTCCAATTACTGTTCTGTTTCTAGTCGCCATCGCAATTCTCAATGCATTTATGATAGAGAGTTCCGATTTTGATTTCACGCGACTCATCTTTACTTTTATGATTGGCGGTGTGCTCGGAGTTGTTGCAGAGATGGTGTATGAGCGCTTCGAGTTAACTGAGATGATGCGTTACGCTTTATTTGGTGGAACCATTGGATTAACGCTACTGTATTATCTACTCATTGGACCACAGGCGGAATTAAATTTACCCATTTCAATTAAGACGATGGTTAGTTTATTTGCACTCTTTATAGCATTTATATGGATACCCACGATTGAAAATGTTGGTGTACCCTTTCATCGTAGTTTCCTAGCCGTATTTAAAGCTTTATTCACAACACTACTTTTTTCTCTCGTACTAGCTGGTGGTATTTCAGCAATTTTTAGCGCGATTAACTTGTTACTATTTCAGGTAGACTTTACGATTCTGGGTCATTTGATGAATGTGATCGCCACTTTATTTGCGCCAATCTATTTCTTATCGATGATTCCAACGTATGGCAATATGGCAAGAGCGGATGATAACGAGTCGGTTTCAGTAAAAGAAATCGATCAGTTTAGTGTCCCGCGCTTTTTAGAAATCCTGATTTCCTATATTATCATTCCCTTAGTTGGCGTCTATACGCTCATCTTAATTATTTATGTTGTAATCAATTTTACGGGTAACTTTTGGACGGACAATTTACTCGAACCCTTACTGGTCTCTTATGCGATTATTGTGCTCGTCGTTTTACTATTGAGTTACAATCTAGAAAATCGATTCGCGGTTGGATTTAGAACTATTTTTCCAAAAGTATTACTACCAATTGTGCTTTTTCAGACACTAGCGTCTATTTTAAAAATTGGTGAAATGGGAATCACACACGGAAGATACTATGTGATTCTATTTGGTGTATTTGCGATCATAGCCAGTGTTATCTTTGGTTTTATGAAAGTGAAGCACCATGGTTACGTTGCTGTTGCTTTATTAGCTTTAGCCACGTTATCCATTATACCGCCAATTGATGCTTTTACAGTCAGTAAGAAAAACCAAATTCAGTTCTTACAAGAGAAATTGAGTGAGAACAATATGTTGGAAAATAACCAGGTTATTCCTAACGAAGACATACCAGTTGAAGATAAAATAGCGATCACAAAAGCTGCCTTGTATATTCAAGAACTCGGTTATACAAATGAGGTCGCATTTTTACCGAACAACACAGATATTTATGCTGAATTTTCGCGACTGTTTGGTTTTAATCAAACGTTTGAAGATTACGAGTTGGATCGCGGTATGACTCAGTTTGTTAATTTAGAATATTCGGACGAGTATACAATGGATATTTCACGATATGATGTCTACTTGACGACATTTATGTATTCAGGTGAACCATATGAAACGAAATCTTTTGAAATTGAAGGCGAGACATATCACCTTGAAGTAGAAGAGATTGAAGGATATTCGACTCTGAAAGTAGTGGATAGTAAAGATACTGAAATTATTCGCTACAATCTGAAAGATATTTATGATGACGTATTTGGAGAAGAGGCTGAAACCTTGAGTGTTCCAGACACATTGTCACTTGAAGAAGCTCAGTTTGAAACAGAGAATGACCAAGCTTATTTAAAGATACTTGTCATATCACTTGACCGTAATGAAAGTTATAATAGTTCTCAATTGACCCTTTATCTTGAAATAAAAGAATAATCCATAAAGGTATTGTTGCCCACAAAGGGGTAGCAATACCTTTTTAAGTTTCCTGAAATTGGAATGAATGTACAGAAGTAATAATCTGTGGATTTTTTTGATGGATAGGCTACAATAGCTATAGTAACTATTTTGACAGGGGAGAATGGAATGAAAATTGGAATTGTAGCAGATACTTCAAGTAATTTTACACCAGAGTTGGCAGAAAAACTGGGGATACATCTGGTTCCTATGCAAATCGTAATGGATGGTGAAACCTATAAAGATGCGATTGATTTGTCAATTGAGGAATTTTACAAAAAAATGGAGACCTCAAAAGCTCTGCCTACGACTTCTCAGCCTGCTATTGGAGAATTCATTAAACTTTACGAAGAGATAGAAGATGACTATGACAAAATCATCAGCATTCATCCATCGTCAAAGCTATCTGGAACCCTTGAGACAGCAATGATCGCAGCTAATCAAGTGAATCCAGAGAAAATAACGGTGTTCGACTCAGCACTCGTATCTATTCTAACAGGCTACTTAGTCCTTGAGGCGAAGCGTTTAGTGAATTTAGGTAAGTCTTACAATGTGATTATGAATCGTTTAATGGAGATGAAAGAACGCACCGTGGCCTTTGTCATGATTGAGAATTTTGATAATCTTGTTCGCAGTGGACGCTTACCGCGTATAGCTGGAAAAATTACAAAACTTGCTCAAATTAAACCTATCCTAAAAATATCATCAAAAGGAATCGAACTCGAAAAAATCGTTCGAACGTCTAAACGTGCCTTTAAAAAGGTGGATGAGATTGCTCACGATTATTTGGAAAAGTTAGACTATCCTGCAAGGATAGATGTAGCTCACGGAAACCTCAAAAAAGTTGCGGAAGAAAAATTTGTGAACTTAGCTAGTCGTTATCCAGAGCGCCAAAGTGAAATCTATCGATTAGCCTCAGTAATCGGTGTGCATACCGGACCAGGAATTGTTGGCTATACGATCACACCCGAATATAATGATTAGCTTGTAAAACTCATATGACTCTAGTCTGCATGTAGATTAGAGTTTTTATATTTTTTAAGGTAGATGGATTTAGGTCAGAAACTCTTCGTGCTACAATGAAAGTACTGAAATAGACAAAGGAGGCCTATTCATGATAAAGGTAGCGGTTATTTTAGCGGACGGATTCGAAGAATTGGAAGCGTTGACACCAGTCGACCTACTTCGGCGAGCAAACTTCAAAGTCGATATG
>DAIOTD010000112.1:0-3129 GCA_036752205.1 Atopostipes sp. | reverse complement strand
ATAACATTTTCATGGATTTCTATTGATTGTTTTAACCCGATGTTTTCTAAATGCCCTTTCGTATCCATTGACGTTGACAGCCCCTATACAACAGTCTAGAATATCTTAGATATAGTCTTATTGGCTAAATAGGGACCTAAGACTGATGACGCTGATTCGAATATGGATTATGATGAAGTTAACTTAACATTTACTACATAATTGTACTCTATAATGTATACTTACTATATAATATAGACAAACATTCTCTGAGAGGAGATTTTATCATGAGAATACTACTAACGACTGATTTATATAAACCCGCCATCAACGGGGTTGTCACTTCAACCGTTTCACTTAAGAAATCATTGGAAGATTTAGGACACGAAGTCCGCGTATTAACGCTAGCTGATCAGGGGTATATCAATAAAACAGAACACATTTATGCCGTCTCATCTGTTAATGCGAATAAAATTTATCCTGGTGCCCGCGTGAAGTTATTCTCGGACCGAGCCATCATGCATAACATTATGGATTGGCGTCCAGATTTAATCCATACACAAAGTGAGTTTAGTACCTTTCGTATGGCTAAAAAAATCGCACACTATCTAGATATTCCAATTGTTCACACTTACCACACAATTTATGAAGACTACACTCACTACTTTTCACCCAGCAAAATAACAGGTCGTAAAATAGTATCCCTTCTTACAAAGCGTGTTTTAAGCGACGTAGAAGCTGTTATAGCACCGACTCAAAAAGTGGACAATATCCTTGAAAACTATGGTGTCACTCAACCGATATCCGTTATACCAACTGGTATTCAATTGGAAAGATTCCAGGAACCTATTTCACCAGAAGAACGCCAGACGATTCGTACAGAATACGGCATTCCAGAAGATGCTTTCTTGTTAATTTCACTTGGACGATTAGGTAAAGAGAAAAATATCGAGGAAATTTTATCTTTCTTATCGTTCATCAAACAAAAAGTGCACTTCTTAATCGTAGGTGACGGACCAAACCGCGGAAACCTCATCAATAAAGTTGACGAACTAGGATTGAACGATTACGTTCATTTTACAGGTATGGTTAGTCCTTTAGAGGTAGCGAAATATTATCAAGTTAGCGATCTCTTTGTCTGTGCATCAACGAGTGAAACACAAGGGCTAACGTATATCGAAGCTCTTGCAAGTGGAATTCCAGCACTTTGTCGTGCCGATGAGTCAATTGAAAATGTAATTATAAACGGTCAAAACGGCTATCAATATCATCATTTCAAAGATTTTGAAGCAGGCTTGTACGCATTGATGTTAAATAAAGACCTTTATACTGAAATGGCTAATGAATCCAGAAAGTTTGTTGCTCAATTCTATTCTTCTCAAGCGTTTGGTCGCCAAGTGGAGATGGTTTACGAACAAGCAATGGAAAGCTATCATAATCAACAGTTATTGGAAATGCAAAAGTAATTTCAAAGGAGAATCTCTGTTATGGAGCGCTTAAATAACAAATACACGATTCGTTCATTTTTTGAATCCAGTTCGATATCAAAAGAGAGTTTCGTACGTGTACTGTTAAATAGTTTGAATATTTTAGGTATTCTTTTAACTATCTATGGTATTTATTGGGGTTATAAACACCAAATTTTTACATCCGAAGACGCTTTAAGGAACTTATTAGAAAGAATGGGCTCTGCTGCACCAATTGGATTTATTCTGATTCAAATTATACAAACCGTTGTACCAATTATTCCAGCTGCGCTAACAATCCCCATGGGAGCAATCATTTTTGGTATGGGATATGGGTTTTATCTAAATTTTATTGGCATTATGATCGGATCGATTATTAACTTTATTCTAGCTCGTAAACTCGGTCGTCCTTTTGTGGAGTTACTCGTTGACCAAAATAAATTTCAAAAATATACACGCTGGTTAGATGATGAAAAACGATTTAATAAGATATTTACATTTGGGATGTTTTTCCCGATGTCGCCAGCTGATTTACTCTGTTATATTGCAGGTCTTTCAAAAATATCCTTTAGACGCTATTTAATTACACTCAGTTTAGGGAAGCCGCTGACTCTTTTTCTTTATTCATTCGGTACGTCGACCCTATTAAATCTAGCGTTTCAAGCGATGAGTTAAGGTAGGGATGAAATGATTATTTATTTATGTAGTGATGCGATGGATTTAATTAATCAAAGTGGTGTCGGGCGTGCAATTGAGCACCAACAGATGGCACTCAAATCCGCTGGCATACCATACACACTGACCGATGAAAAAACACATGACGTTATCCATATTAATACCGTTTTTCCAAGTTCTTACATCCGCGCTAAAAGGGCTAAAAAAAATGGGATCCCCGTTGTTTATCATGCCCATTCAACGGAAAATGATTTTAAAAATTCTTTTTTCTTCGCAAATGCGTTGGCTCCTCTAGCCGGTTGGTGGTTTAAAAAATGTTACGAAACGGCCGATTTAATCTTAACCCCCTCTGAATATTCCAAAATGTTGCTTGAAGAATGGCAAATGAAGCCACCAATTAAAGTCATATCGAATGGGATTGATCTTTCTTATTGGCAAAGCACCCTGGACGAGCAAAAAATATTCCGTGAAAAACTCGGGATTCAGGCAGAAGACAAATTAATTATCTCAGTAGGCCTTCAAATCAAACGCAAAGGGATTCTAGATTTCGTTGAAATGGCTAAGCGGATGCCTGAATATCAATTTATATGGTTTGGCTACACCGATCCTAAATTATTATCTCGTGAAATAAAAGAAGCCATTCAAACGGATTTGCCGAATCTTCAATTTCCTGGATACATCGACCGAAACGAAGTTCGTATAGCTTATCAGGCTTGTGATTTATACCTCTTTCTAACACACGAAGAGACGGAAGGCATCGTCCTTTTAGAAGCTTTAGCCAGTAAAGCGAATACGATTGTTCGAGATATTCCTGTCTTTAATCCGGATTATATTGACCGAAAAGATGTCTATAAAGCTAATTCTTTGGATGATTTCATTCATTTGACGAGAGGAATTCTCGACGAGAAATTACCTTCCTTAGTCGATACCGGTTACCAAAAAGTTTCAGAAAAAAGTATTGATAAAATTGGGCAACAACTCAAAGAACACTATCAATCTGTTTTATAAA
>DAIOTD010000111.1:0-3266 GCA_036752205.1 Atopostipes sp. | reverse complement strand
AATGAAGTTTATTCAGCAAACATGGCAAACTTGGCATAGCACGGTGGGCTGACTTCGTACGTATAGGCCTACCTTATTTCAGATGAAATTTAAAGGAGCCTATGCGGGTGTAATTCCATACAAATAACATTTATTTAAGAGACACTGCATAGATTAGTATATTAATCGTGCGGTGTCTTTTTGTATTGTAAAGACATTTTCAACGGGCTCCATTCTAAGATGATTATGAGAAGGAGAACGATCATGAAAAAGAAGATAGATAAAAATTTACTCTTAACGATAATAGCTATCGTTGCTTTTGTAATCATTAGTGGGTTCGCAGAGGCACAAAAATCCAAGGCATTACATGACAGCCAGGAACCAAAACCAGATTCGGCATTTCAAAATCCTTTATATATTGGTTTATTACAATATACAACGCATCCATCATTAGATGCGATAACAAAAGGCATTATTGATACTTTGGATCAATATGGTTACCAAGATGGTGATAAGATTGAAATTGACTTCCAAAATGCTCAAGGAGATCAGAGTAATCTTAATACCATGGCTAATCGCTTTACATCGAATGGTGCGGATTTAATGATCGCAATAGCAACACCATCAGCCTTAGCCTTAGCCAATGCTACAAATGAAACACCTATTATTCTGGGAGCCATTACAGACCCTGAACATGTTGGTTTAGTCAGTTCAAATGAACATCCTGGTGGTAATATTACAGGCGTCTCCGACATGACACCGATTCTTAAACAATTGGAACTCATTCAGCAAATTCAACCGGAAGTGAAAACGATTGGTCTTCTGTATTCCTCTTCAGAAGATAATGCAGTCTTACAAGGAAAGTTAGCGGTAGAAATGGCTAATGATTTAGGGTTAAAAACGGTCACCAGAACAGTTTCATCGACGAACGATGTATCACAAGTTGCAAAACAGCTCGTATCTGAAGTAGACGCCATATGGACGCCCAATGATAATATCATTGCTTCAGCATTCCCAACGGTAGTAGAGATAGCTAACGAAGCACGCATTCCAATTTATCCAGCGGTCGATACCATGGTTTCTCAAGGTGGTTTAGCAACTCTTGGTTTGAACCAATATCAAATTGGTGTAAAAACGGGTGAAATGGTTGTTGAATTTCTTGAAGGTTCAATCGAAACTAAAACAACAGCTATCCGTTTTGCGAATGAAACAGATCTTGTTTTCAATTATGAGGCTGCTCAATTACTTGGTATCACGCTGCCGTCTGAATTAACTGCTGATGCAATTGACGCTAAAATACTAATAGAGGGGGAATAGAGTTGCAAATTTTAATTGGTGCTATAGCCGAAGGACTATTGTGGTCACTAATGGCTATCGGAATATACATATCGATTCGAATACTGAAACGACCTGATTTAACTACAGAAGGAAGTTTTCCATTTGGTGGTGCAGTTGCAACTATACTAATTATTAATGATGTTCATCCTATTTTCGCGACACTTTTTTCATTTTTTGCAGGTGCACTAGCTGGATTGTTAACCGGATACTTGATGACAAAGGCAAAAATACCGGGATTATTAGCTGGGATTTTAGTCATGACCGGTCTCTATTCAATCAACTTGGTTGTAATGGGGAAGAGTAATGTGTCTTTGCTGAACCATCCAAGGATAACAAATTTATTTAGCGGATGGATTCCTATATCGAATAACTACAGTACAATCTTAGTTGCAATCTTAATACTTACTATCGTTATTTTATTCTTAATGATTTATTTTAAATCAGATTCAGGACAGGCCTTGATTGCTACAGGAGACAATGAAAAGATGGCGCGTTCCATGGGGATTAAAACGGATAAAATGAAAATGATGGGCTTAGCACTATCAAATGGTCTAATCGGATTATCAGGAGGAATCATTAGTCAGTATAATGGCTATATTGATATCTCTATGGGTATCGGAATCTTTGTTATTGGATTAGCTTCGATTATTCTTATAGAAATGCTCTATAAGAACTTATCGTTAACAGAAAGATTTATCTCTATCCCAATAGGAGCAATATTTTATCGTTGTATAATTGCTTTAGCTTTATATGTTGGACTTCCACCTGAACTAATGAAGTTAGTCTCTGCAACAATCCTAGGCCTATTCTTATCTTTACCTAATCTACTAGAAGAAAGGAGAGTCTCGTGATGCGTAAGTCAATCTTAGAATTATCAACTATTCATAAGACATTTCAAAAAGGAACACCAAATGAAAACCATGTCCTACGTGGGTTAGACTTGAAAGTTTTCAAGGGCGATTTTATATCGATCATTGGTGGCAATGGATCTGGTAAATCAACCTTGTTAAATGCAGTTGCCGGTGTCTTTCCCCTAGATAAAGGAAAAATCATTTTGAATCAAACAGACATCACAAAACTACCAGAGGAGAAAAGGGCATTTGCCATTTCGAGAGTGTTCCAAGACCCTATGATGGGTACGGCTCCACGTATGACAGTAGCTGAAAACTTAGCAATTGCTTTAAATAGGGGGAACAAGAGGAGTTTTAAGCGAACATTGAACGAAGAAAACTATAGAACTTTTCAAAGGATGCTTAAGGATGTCGGTTTAAATTTAGAAAATAAGATTAATAATGACGTTGGGGCTCTATCAGGAGGACAAAGACAAGTTATTGCTTTATTAATGGCGACAATTAAACAACCAGAAATCCTATTACTAGATGAACATATAGCAGCCCTGGATCCGAAAGCTACTGAACAAGTTATGGAACTAACTGAAAGAAGGATTGCTCAAAATAACCTTACTAGCTTAATGGTGACTCATAATATGAACCATGCAATTAGATACGGTAATCGATTAATTATGATGGACAAGGGGAGAGTAGTAATAGATATCTCTGGAGATGAAAAAGATAATCTAACGGTCTCTAAATTAATTAACTTATTTAATAAAGAAGTTAAAGATGAAATGATTAACAATGATGTGTTACTGTGATGATATAATTAAAAAGTAGGTAGCTAGTGAGTAAACGTGATATGAAACCAAAAAATGTCTTAAAACTACTCTTTTTAAATAGTGCACAATACAACTATATTCAATATAGTGTCGTTAAAACGCTTTACTATAAACGTTTTAACTGTTGTTTTACTATACAACTTATCATTCTAAAAATAAATGAGGTGTTTACTATATTTGTTACATTATCAAATAGCGTTAACTTATATTACAAGAAAATAGGTCAAGGAAATCCTTTAATTTTACTCCATGGTAATGGTGACTCACATGAAGA
>DAIOTD010000110.1:0-3288 GCA_036752205.1 Atopostipes sp. | reverse complement strand
TAAAAATTAAACTATCTTCTTTTTTAAACAACAAAAAAAGACTGGATTTCTCCAGTCTTGTTAAATGTCTGATTAAGAATTAACGGTTGTAGAACTCAACAACGTATGCTTCTTGAATTTCAGCAGGCATTTCTTCACGTTGTGGTAAACGAGTCATTTTACCTTCTAAAGCGTCTTCGTTAAATTCTAAGTAGTCTGGACGACCGTATAGAGATTCAACTGACTCTTTAATAATTGTTAAGTCTTTAGATTTTTCACGAACACCGATAACTTGTCCAACTTTAACTGTGAATGATGGAATATCAACACGTTTACCGTCTACAAGAATGTGACCGTGGTTTACTAATTGACGAGCTTGACGACGAGTTGTAGCATATCCTAAACGGTATACTAAGTTGTCTAAACGTTGCTCTAATAAGATCATGAAGTTTGTACCGTGCTCACCTTCACGAATTTTACCAGCTTGTAAGAACAAGTTGTAGAACTGACGCTCGTTCATGCCGTATAAGAAACGTAATTTTTGTTTCTCTTTTAATTGTAATCCGTACTCAGATAAGTTTTCACGGCTAGTTGGTCCGTGTTGACCTGGTGCGTAAGGACGACGTACTAATTCTTTTCCTGTACCTGATAGTGAAATCCCTAAACGACGAGATTTTTTCCATAAAGATCCTGTAAATCTTGACATAATTATTTCCTCCATATATATAAATGTATTGGAGTAAAATAACGTAACGGTTAGAAGCTCAATAATACGTGCATTCCTTCTTAATTTTCACCGTAGAGCAGCCGCTGGTTACTCATTCACCTTTAAGGTAAAGAAATGTTGACGCGGTTATCACTTCTTGCTGCATTATTTTACACATCGGTAATTGTACCAAGTTATCCTGGTGAAGTCAATCTTATTTTGCAAAGAATAAATAATGGTCTAATCCACGTGTTAAGGCAGTAAATTCCCAGCTGCTAAGTATAAGGCATACCAATCTTCTCGAGACAGCACAATTTCAGATGCTTTTGCAATCTGTTCGATTCGTTCAATATTCATTGTCCCCGCAATTACTTGCATATTCGCTGGGTGGTTTAGAATCCAAGTTGAGGCTAATCCAGTTGGAGTTGTTCCATATTTATCCGCTAACTCCTCTAACTTCGCATTTAATTCTGAGAAGTTATCATCTCCGATGAAGACACCATTCGGCCCTTGATAAGGTGACCATGCTTGGATTGTCATATCGTTCAAGCGAGAATATTCCAGAATCATGCCATCATGATCGACGCTCCCTTGTTCTTTGCGATTAACATTTAACCCAAAGTCAACCATTCCTGTATGCATTAAACCAAACTGTAACTGGTTCGCAAGTAGTGGTTGCTTCACATGTTTCTTCAGTAATTCAACCTGACCTGAATGAAAGTTACTAACACCAAAGTGGCGAACTTTACCCTCTTTTTCTAACTGGTTAAATGCCTCTGCTACCTCGATTGGGTCCATTAAGGTGTCTGGTCTGTGCAACAGTAAAGAATCCAAGTAATCCATATTTAATCGCTTCAAACTACCTTCTACCGATTCAATAATATGTTTCTTAGAAAAATCATACATTTTTCCTTTTACAATCCCACATTTTGATTGAATAAAGATATCTTCTCGTTTAATAGAAGTCTTCTTTAACGATTCTGCAAAAATCGTTTCACTTTCACCATCACCATAAATATCTGCATGATCAAAAAATGTTATCCCATTTTCGTAAGCTGTTTCAAGAACTTTAACAGGGTTATCAGCTGTTCCAATACGCATTAAACCTAAAACTACGGCTGAAACATCCATCTCGCTTGTACCAAATTTTACTTTTTTCATTTCATACCCTACCTCCTCTTATAATATAGATAAAATAAATCGTAGCATTTAATCACTAGCTTTATTATACGCTTATTCCATTATTTATCACGTTGTTTTCATTATTCTTCTATCTACCTATTATTTATATTGTCATATCCAGTTTCATTCTGCCGTTTCATTTCATGCAAGAGGACGGGCATTCAAGCAGTTTAAAAACCTTTTGGGTGAAATGTAAGCTACTATTTTAATAATCGGTGATATTTATGTTAAAATAAATTGGTAGATTAATTGTGCAAAAATGAATATTCAGTTCGAATGTCGTTCTTAAGTAACCCATTCGAACCAAAATAGATTAAACAAGTTTCAAACAGGAGGAAATGAATTATGATAATTGGAGTACCTAAAGAAATCAAAGCATATGAGAATCGAGTAGCAGCAACCCCAGGTGATATTGCAGATCTCATTAGTCAAGGACATGAAGTGTATGTCGAAACAGAAGCAGGTTTGCCTTCTGGATTTACCGACCAAGATTACATGGATGCAGGTGCTCAAGTTAAAGACACAGCAGCTGAAGTATGGGAAGCTAAAATGGTGATTAAAGTAAAAGAGCCTTTAGAAGAAGAATATCAATACTTTTACGAAGGTTTAATCCTATTCACTTACCTACACTTAGCAAATGATAAGCCTTTAACTGAAGCATTAGTTGATAAAGGAGTTTCAGCCTTAGGTTATGAAACAGTTACAGTAAAAGGTCAGTTGCCATTACTGAAACCGATGAGTGAAGTTGCAGGGCGTTTCTCAGTTCAAGCCGGCTCTCAATTCCTACAAAATATCTATGGCGGATCAGGTATTTTACTTGGTGGAGTCCCAGGTGTTAAAAGAGGGAATGTTGTTATTATCGGTGGTGGAGTAGTTGGATTAAACGCAGCGAAAATCGCTATGGGTATGGGTGCAAATGTTACTATTTTAGATATTAACCAAAACCGATTAGCAGAGATCGATGACTTATACGGCAACCAAATTAATACGTTAATGTCGAATTCATACAACATTGGTGAATCTGTTAAGGATGCAGACTTAGTTGTTGGTTCTGTATTAATTCCTGGTGCTAAAGCACCGATACTTGTTACAGAAGAGATGGTTAAAGCAATGCGTCCTGGATCTGTTATTGTAGACGTGGCGATTGACCAAGGTGGTAACTTTGAGACATCAACACATGCAACAACACATGATGACCCAATTTACACTGTACACGATGTTATTCACTACACAGTAGCCAATATTCCAGGTGCCGTACCACGTACATCAACAATCGCACTGACAAACGTTACAATGCGTTACATCCAACAAGTTGCTACCAATGGTTTAGAGAAAGCATTCTTAAATAACCAAGCAATTATGCGTGGTGTGAACGTTTATAAAGGTCTTGTAACAAATGAAGGTGTAGCAACAGCATTAGA
>DAIOTD010000109.1:0-3296 GCA_036752205.1 Atopostipes sp. | reverse complement strand
ATTTTCTGGATTAAAAATCCTACAAAAAACAGACTACTATCGACTAACATTTTTGTAAGGGTTTCATTCCATGAAAAATATTGAACAAGGATTGTGACTAATAAAGCCGAAGCCAACATATCAAATACTGCCAACGTGATGTATTTGAAGAACGGTAATTTTCGGTCGTCTTCTCCTACAAAAACGAGTTTCGCATTGAGGTTGTAATTGACTAAAATAGAAACGAGTCTTGCTCCTATTGTTGCGATCAAAATATAATGTTGCGGTGCCATATCTTTTAGTAAAAAGACAACGAGCGCAAAGAGTACTAGATCTACAACCGTTGAGCCAAGTGACGACATTGAAAATTTAAGAAACTCCCAAAACTTTTTATTCATTCCGGCGATTTATACCAGAAACCGAAATCTCATCACTTAAGAATCGGATTCGTTCCATAATTCGTTTTGCTTTTAACGGATTTGCTTCACCTTTGTTATTAAAAGTGATGTGTTCTTCGTATTCTTTCATCGTTAAATTTGAACTGAATAGTGTTGGCAATTCGTTCTGCATACGTGTTTGTAAAATCACACCTAAGATATCATCACGTAACCAGTCTGTAGCATACTCCGCGCCAATATCATCTAGCATTAGAATGGGTGTGGTTTGATAACCTTTTAATTTTTCTCCTGTTGTTTGGTTACCTACTGAGCTTCTCATTTCCGTGGCAAAAGTTGGAAAATGCACGAGGGTCGAAGCATAACCGTACATGGATAATTCATGGGCAATGGCTCCCAGTAAATAAGTTTTACCCACTCCAAAAGCGCCATATAGGTATAGGCCTTTGTGAAATCTGTCTGGATTTTGAATGTAATCTTCTACAAACTCAAGTGATCGGTTAAAAGCCTCTTCTCTAGGCTTTGTCACTTCAAAACCATCGAACGTTGCATTCTTAATGTCGCGTGGCATGTAAACTGAGCGGATACGACTCTTCAGTTCATCATTTGCACGCTGAGCTAAATGTTCTGGTGTTGCTTCATAGGAAACTTCGATTCGTTTATTGTTCACGATTAATCGCGGCTCATAACCAGGCATTAATTGCCCTTCACCTTTGCGTGCTTTTTCTTTTTCCACGACAAATTCATACAAGCTTGCAGCACTCCGTTCCACTGCTTCTGTCGTTAATAGATCTTGATGTTCTGTAATAAAGGCAAAGACTTCTTCATCTTTTAGGACGTCACTCATAATTTGTTGATACTGGTTGCGCACCTCAACAGAGTTCGTCATTTTATTTAAATAATCTCCAATACTATCCATCAGTTATCCCTCTTTTCCTCACGTGATTTTCGTAGTCGAGCTAATCGGTCTTGATAGGATTCGGCTGCTTCTTGCGAAACCGATTCATCTGTGACAGATTCAATGGACTGATTATCTTTAGCCCATTCGGGTAATTTCGCTTCTGCTCTTGACATGGTCGCTTCACGATTATTATAGTTCCTTCTTTGATAGCCACCTTGTCGAGTGGTTTGTGTTTTTGGCTGCGTATAAATATCTTTAATTTTTGTAATGGCTTCTTCTGCACTTCTAACACCGCTTTGAGCCCAGTCGTTCGCTATTTTCATCGTATAATTCTTTTCAAGTGTCGGATTTTCACGTCCGATTAAAATGTAATTTAGTAAAATATTAATGGTTTCTTTTGGCAATGGGGATTGTTCAACGAGTTCTTTCAGTACCCATTGCTCGTTCGTTGTGACAAAGCCACCTTTTTGCTCTTTGATAGATTGCAAATATACAGCCGGTGCTGTTTGCTTTGCATGACGAATGATGGTCATTTCAGACTCAGAGAATTCTCCTGAAATCGATTCAGCTGCTTTTTCGACAACAGCAGGTGCTTTAATTTTAGCTTTGTTTTGGAAGTTTCTTTGCACATTTCGTGTGAAACGGTTCTTATTTACAACACCTGACTCCACATCCGTACTTTCTAAAATCAAGGACTGCATGGTCATTTCATCAATGCCATAGACGGTATGGAAAGTATAAATGAGCTCTTTCACCTCATCTGTGAGGCTATCTTGCTTAATGAAATGCTTACCCAAACCTGCTTTGAAGAATGAGTAGTCAAAGGAATCTGTATTTTCTATCGTTTGAACTAGTTTCGGACGTTGAACGGACTCCACCGAAGTGGTGTTAGCACTATCCAAAAAATTCGTCTTTTCAAAATCAACATGATACACATCCAAAAATGAGCGTGTAGTTTCTTCATAAGCTGATTTATCACTCGGTCTTTTCAGTAGTGTTTCCCATTGTTCATTAAATAGACGAGTTCCGATTTTTTCGCTTAGTAACGTCCGCAATAAACTATCGGCAAAGAAACCTTCGGCACTTAATGGTGCCACGACTTCATATAGATAGGATTTTTCTTCTTCATTTGACCGATAGATATTTAATAACCCTATACCTTCTAATTTCACACGGGCATTGTAGAACTCCGGAATACCAATATCTAGTTTTGTCAGCATTTCAGAAACGGATGTTGTTTGTGCTTCAGCTTGAAAGGTTCTATCTGAATACAGCATGAGATACATCGAAGTAGCAGCTGCTCCAATAAGAGGCTGATACAGACGGGTTAAGACGTGCACATCCTTGAGAGTTAGTTCTTCCGTTAGTTCCAAACGAATAGAATCTTTTGGATCAATCACTTTCCATGGATAGGTTTCACTCATTTTGTACACATCTCCTTTCTTTAGTCTTCAGTCTTGTATTTACTTTCTCTTTTTTCACCAAGGTTTTGCATCTCTTTCATAAAGACATTTATATCTTTAAATTCTCGGTAGACACTTGCGAAACGAATGTAGGCTACGTCATCGACGCGCGCTAGTTCATTCATCACATATTCTCCAATGGCTCCGGAAGAGATTTCTCGCAAGCCCTCACCTCTAATTTGCTGTTCAATTCGATTCACGATTTCTTCTTGGTCTAACGCTGAAAATGGTCGCTTCTCGAATGCACGGTGGATCCCACGTAAGATTTTTGAATGATCAAATTCTTCACGGTCTCCGTTTTTCTTGACGACCAGTAATGGTGTCTCTTCATATCGCTCGTAGGTTGTGAAACGATATTCGCAATTTTCACATTCACGGCGGCGGCGAATCGTAGCAGAGTCATCAGACGGTCGGCTATCTACTACGCGACTGCCCATATATGAACATTTTGGGCATTTCATAATTATCAGTCCTTTATATAAGTTGTTTCAATTATAGCACATGGATGAGTGTTTAGAGAATAAGTCCTTCATTTAATTATGTATTAGAGTTATAAAA
>DAIOTD010000108.1:1376-3331 GCA_036752205.1 Atopostipes sp. | reverse complement strand
ATTTTTACATATAAAAAGAGAATTGACTGTATTCAAAACGAATCATGTCAATTCTCTTTTTAGTTTAATTGTAATTAATAGGAATGGCTAACCATATTGGTGATACGATAGCCGATACCCTTCCACAGATACTGAGCAATGAAAAAATCAACTATACTATGAATAAAAGTTCCTACTCCTACGAGTAAGATAACCGTATAGAAATAGCCCGCACTAGTATCTTCCACTAATCCACCGAAGAAAAAGACAGATACGATGACTGTTTCTGCTAAAGCATGAATAAAAGCGATGAGGATTGAAAAGAATTGACTACGCCCAAAGTTAGATAGAATCTTCTCTTGCTTGTCTTTTAAAATAAAGGCCCCAATTCCCGCAAAAAACACGTGACTTAAAGCTCTTAGTACAATGACAAAGGGAAAACCAGCAACAAAAAATCCGATCGCTCCACCTATAGACACAATCAGCGCAATACTAGGTGATAAGAACATCGCAATCAAAATGGCCACATGACTTCCTAAAGTAAAAGAAGCCGGACCAATAATAATCTTAATTGGCATCACCATAGGGATTAAAATAGCTATAGCTGTCAACATTGCTGTCAGGGTAATCTTTCGTGTGTTTGTTTTAATATTCATATTTACTCTCCTTTATTTACAGGTGTCTTGACACCTGTAAATAATACGTTATAAAACACACAAAGTCAAACCTCTATTCGTATAAGAGCCCTTTTTCCATTAAATCTTGTTCAATTAATTCGATGATTTCTATATTCGATGCTGCTATTGTATGAACGTGAACTCCTTCAGTTAACTCAAGTAGTAAGGATGTCTCACCGGATTCTATCTTTCGAATAAACTGGTCGGCATCCGCTTGATCGAATATATTCAAGGTTCCAGTTATTTCACCATAAACGGGATGATCGACAGATACGTCCAATAATTTACCACCTAAGTCAATAATCGTTTGGATCTCAGCACCTGTCTCTTCAATGGAATGCTTACAAACTAGGCGTTTTTTAACTTCTTTTTCTAGATGCGTATTGAGTATGTAACCTTTTGGCGTAGATAGAATCTCTTCCCCCGCTGCGCGTAACAGCGCTATATCCCCTACGATAACTTGTCGGCTCACTTCAAATTTTTCAGCTAATTTTCGTGCAACAATGGGGCTATTCGATTCTTTTAAAATGGTTAAAATTTGTTTGTGTCTCGTTTCAACAGACATGATGGTCATTCCTTTCATGAAATCTCTCTCTATTAGTTTACCTTATTTCATCGGGATAATCATAAGCATATAATGAAATTTGAGCACACAATATGCTTTGATCATTTCACAAAATTAGCCAGAGATATAGTCAGTTTTAAAATAAAAAAGCTCTGTATCCACAAAATGTGAACACAAAGCTTTGTCTCATTATAAAAATAACATTAACAGAATTGGTAGAAAGATTGCAGGTATGAAATTCATCATTTTGAAATCTGTAATGTCTAACATATTCAGACCCATTCCGATTAAAAGAACCGATCCCACGGTTGTCATTTCAAGAATGACCGCATCACTTAATATCGGTGCTAAAAGTTGGGCAAAGACAATTAAACTTCCTTGGTAAAGCAGTAATGGAATACTAGCGAACAAAACACCAATACCTAGGGATGAAGAAAACAGAACAGCGGAAATGCCATCTATCACACTCTTCGTATATAAGGTCGCATTATCCCCCGTCAGGCCACTTTCTAGTGAACCAACAATCGCCATTGATCCAATACAAAACAGCATAGTTGCTGTCATAAAAGCTTGCGTAAATTCACTCTGATCTTTGTCTCCACTTAAACGTTTGGTGGCTTTTTCGATAAATAAATTTATGCGTTGGTGAATATCTAACCCCTCACCAATGACTATACCGATAACCATGGATAAGATTAAAACGAGTGTATTGACACCGTTCACTGCTCCGCTTA
>DAIOTD010000108.1:0-1276 GCA_036752205.1 Atopostipes sp. | reverse complement strand
TCTTCTTAAAAATTCACAGTAGAACAAATATACCATATTCGAAGAGAAAGAGCACCGTTTATTTGTGCTAATTATTGAACTTTTACGATTGTGCGTCCTAAATGTTTTCCATCTTTCAGTGCCGCAATCGTTTCTTCTAATTCATCTAAATTGACCTTTTGTGAAACTAAATCATCAGCAACATACCATTCATTGGCTAATTTTTCCCAAATAGTTATCTTCTCTTCTTTCGGATAATCAACTGAGTTAATCCCTAAAATATTGACACCTCGTAAAATAATAGGTAAAACAGTCGCGTCAAATTTATGGCCACCTGCGTTACCACTCATAGCCATGCTGCCGTTTTCGTACAGCTGAGCTAGAGCTTTCGCTGCCACATCCCCACCAACTGTATCGACAATATAGTGGTAGTTTCTAGGGGCAAGCGTATTGCGCCCTTCCAGTAAATCATCCACTTGAACGATATGTTTTGCACCTAATGACTTAGCAACATCTACTTGATAGTCTTTTCGAACTAAAGCATGAATGTTTTTATAACCCGCTTTAGCTAAGATTTGAACCGCAACACTTCCCACACCACCAGTTGATCCTGTCACGAGCACTTCTGGATTATCCTCTGGTGACATGCCATGAGCCTCTAAAGCCGAAATTGATAAAGCAGCAGTAAAGCCGGCAGTTCCATAACGCATCGCATCTTCAGCTGATAATTTTTTCGGTAAGTGAATGACATTGCGTGCTTCCACTCGTGCATATTCTGAAAAGCCACCTGTTTTAGATACACCAGGATCTGTACTATTAACAAGGACTTCATCGCCTTCTTTAAAGTCTGGGCTCTCAGATGTCACGACTGTTCCAGCCATATCAATCCCAGGAATCATTGGATAGTTTCGGATGACACCACCACGCGTTTGCACACCCAACATATCTTTGTAGTTAACGGTTGAATATGCGACTTTGATGACCACTTCTCCTTCTGAAAGAAAGTCTAAATCTATATCCTCAAGTTGGTACGTTACCTCTTCGTTTTCTTCTCTAACGACAATTGCTTTAAATTTATCCATAGTGCCTCCTAATATTTTGTTTTTCTCTGTTTTTCTCTCTATATCTATTAGTATACTAGTATTCTTAGAATAATACTTATATTAGCTCGCCGTAATTTCGGACCCTTTAAGAAACCGCACTGAAATTACCGCTATCGATTAAATCTAACAAATCAATCCAAAACAAGTCTGTCATTTTCTCATCTAAATTAAAAGGAAGGCTATCGCCTATTTCT
>DAIOTD010000107.1:0-3508 GCA_036752205.1 Atopostipes sp. | reverse complement strand
TATGTTACCACCTGGAATGTTAAACCGTGAGTACAACAACGAAGATGTTGAAGCTTGGTCAAAAAAAGTGGATGCATTAGATGGGTTTATTTTTGTAACCCCGGAATATAATAAAAACATTACACCTTCCTTAAAAAATGCGATCGACCATTTAGGTCCGGAGTGGGCGAACAAGCCAGCTGGATCTGTATCATACGGTTCAACGTTAGGTGTTGCAGCGACTATTGCATTGCGTCAAACTTTAACGAATTTAGGTGTCGCGATTGTTCCCGCAATGGGCGCGCTAAACTTATTTACGGATTTTGAAGAGATGTCTACATTTAAACCAGGAGACCATCACCTTGACTCAATGAACGCAACGATTAACGGAGTTGTTTCATGGGCAAAAGCCTTTAAAACGATTCGTTAATTTATTCTAAAAAGACAAAAAGAGACGCTTGCGCGTCTCGTTTTTACATTATTCAGCAGCCACTTCCCAGGCACGTTCTAAATGGTTTTTATCAAGTTTCTTCATCTTTAAAAACTCCTGCGTAACAGCATCTATTTGAGCTTGGGTTCCCCGGCTCATCAACTCATTCATGTTTGCAGGTACAATTTGCCAAGATACACCGAACTTATCTTTCAACCAGCCACACTGTTCGGCCTCTGGATCGGCTGATAATTTTTCCCAATAATAATCAATTTCAGCTTGGGTAACACAAAGTACCATCAATGAAATAGCTTCATTGAATGTATAGTCCGTTTGAGTGCCATTATCTGAAGCTAAAATCTCTGTATCTAATATAGAGAAGTTCGCATGAGATATTTTGGCATCTTCCTGTACTGCCTGACCTTCTTCATATTCGTGGATATCACCTATCACACCATCTTTAAAAAGGTCCGTATAATACTTAATCGCTTCATTCGCTTTACCAGTCACATGACCTGAAAACATCAGTTGTATCGTAAGCTTCTGTTCATACTCAAAACCTTCTGTGTAAATGACTTGCCACGACAAACCATACTTGTCTTCTACCCAACCATATAACTTACTAAATGTGTATTCTTGAAGAGGCATTAACGCTCTACCACCTTCGATTAGTTTCTGCCATAATACTTCTGTTTCCTCTATCGTCTCACAATTAACCGAGATCGATATTGCAGGATTAAATGTGAAATGAGGGCCTCCATTAAGGGCACCAAATAATTGCCCTGCTAAAGTAAACTCGTAATACGCAGCATTTTCACCCGAAGGAGTTCCATCTAATTTCTGTTCGAGCATCATTTTAGAGTCATCGAATAACGTCCTGTAAAAATTTACGGCCTCTTTCGCATTATCGTTAAACCATAAGTGTGGAACTATTCTTTCCATATTCCTCTTCCTTCCCCACTGTCATCTTTAAAAGCTCTATATGGACTAGGTTTCTATGCGTAAATTTTACAGCAGAAAGTTTATTTGGTGTAATGATACGCATCGCGAGGATCGCCATTATCTAAATAGATCACACCACAATAGGCAAAGCCTAATTTCTCCAAGACATACTTCATCGGAGCGTTATCTTTATGCGTATCGATGCGGACATTCTCACTTCTTTCTTGAACCCACTGCAAGCAATATTGCCCCACACCCTTTACAACACCACTCGTCGCAATTCGATGAATCGTCGTATACGGCTCGTCATTTAACCATTGCCCTTCAATCTCATAATAGGTGGGATCAGGTTCTGTAAAAACAGAAAGCACTGCCATTATTTCACCTTGATCACTTTCACAAACATGAGCCGCTCCTTTTTCCATATCTGCCCTCATTAAATCTTTAGATGGATAGCCTTCTTCCCACTGATTGGGATTGCCTGTTTGAATTTGAAGTTCACGTCCATAATTAAAAATTTCACGCATTTTTGGTAGATCTTCAATAGTCGCTTTTCGAATTTTCAATTTCTTTCACCCTCGTCTGCAATTTTTTCTAGTTTATCATGAAGCTCTCTTACGTGCTAGTTTCATTGCGATCCAAAATAATTGTCCCATAGAGTGCGTATGAGTTGAGAGCGTTTTTCTAGATGTGTTACGTTTTAACTAATGAAAAGTTTAGGAGTTTATCGAGGGATATTGGGAATGATGTTCGATAAGTTCATGGTAAACAACCAATATAAATCGAAATGAGGGTATAATATGAAGAAAAAATGGCTGAAATGGTTTTTTCCTAGCCTAGCGACTATAATGTTTCTGTCACTACTTATTGCACTGTTACAAGATTATGTACCTGAGACGGGTGAAATCTTTTTCTCTACGACAACCGGAACACTCTCTTACTGTATTATGTTAACGTTGGTGCTGATTTCTGTACGGCCCAAAGGATTGGAAAAGAAACTGGGTCTAACAAAGATGTATGAAATTCATGCATGGATGGCCATAGCCTTACCAGTTACACTCTTCATTCATGTGTTTATTCGCTGGAGTGGATGGGACCGCATTGTCGTATTAAATATATCGACTACCTCTCTCTTAGGTTACGTCGGACTCATTACATTATTTTTAGTCATGATCACAGGAATTTTCGTTCTATCGGATACGTTAATAAAAAAATCCAAAAAATTGATGGATTTAAAACAAAATTTCTATAAGCGAAATCGTCATTTATGGATTCACCGATTAGCTATTGTAAGCATCATTGCAATTCATTTTCATGTGTATAATGTTATTTATTTAAGACACAATACACCTTTCCGATTTTTAACAACACTGTATACAGTGATTGCACTCGGTTGGTATGCGCTTTACAAAATTAAAATATTCCGCCTACCCAAGTATGAGATTATGGAAGTGAATATGCCCACACCAAATATTCGGGAATTTATTCTAAAACCGGTAGAGGGTGAAAGAATGGACTATAAAGCGGGTCAATATGGCTTTTTCCGTTTTGTTGATTCCGTCGTCACGAGTGAACCACATCCCTTCTCATTCTCAAGTGCACCTTCTGCTGAAAAAGACACCATTCGCATGATGATTAAAGAAGATGGTGATTTCACCAGTGCGCTTGATCGAGTAGACATTGGCGATAAATTAACGATAGAAGGACCTTATGGAAACTTTTATCCGGATGACATTGCCGAAAATGAAGACCGCGCTATGTTACTCTTATCCGGTGGAATAGGTGTCACACCAAACTTAAGTGTTGTACGCGAAGAAATTGCGAAAAATTCAGATAGACGTATTGCGTTTGTGTGGGGACTGGCATTTGAGGAAGATACCATGTACCTGGATGAAATGAGAGAATGGGAAGCAGAATTCCCAAACTTCTCGTTCCACTATATTTATAGTGAAGATAATGTAAAAGGTTTCGCACATGGTTTTGTGGATGACGAATTTATCGCTGAAGAAGGTTTAGAAGACTTTTACGAAAATGCTTCTTGGCATGTTTGTGGACCAGGTCCTATGTTAGAAGCTTCGAAAAACTTATTGAAAGAGAAAAATGTGACTGAAGAGCAAGCATATATCGAAGAGTTTGCCTTTTAAAGAAACCATATAC
>DAIOTD010000106.1:0-3511 GCA_036752205.1 Atopostipes sp. | reverse complement strand
TTCCCAAAATACTGGCGATGTAACTCTTTTACTTCTCCCGCTAATTCTGGAACAGGTCCTTCTACTTTCGCATCGACAATCATTTCTTTGATTGAAAAACCATTGATTCGAGGTGTCTCTTCTACGCCGAACTCTTCTTTCCATTCGCTAAATTGTTTGGATGAGCTCACATAAACGATGCGACCAAGCCCTGCCATTCCGTGCGCTGCCGAACACATCGGACAATGCTCTCCAGACGTATAAACCGTCGTCTCTGCTCGTTCACTTTCTGGTAAATTTTGGCCTGCCCAGCGTGCTATATTAAATTCTGGGTGCTGCGTGTAATCACCACTTGCAATATGGTTATGGTCTTCATATAATACCTCGCCGTCTTTTGAAACCAATACGGATCCAAAAGGTTGGTCTCCTTTTTCAAGCGCTTCTTTAGCTAACTCCACGCTTCTTCTTAAGTGTTTCATATCAATTTCTGAAATCATTTTTCTCGACCCTTTCTGAATAAATAATCAACTACTCCAATATACCCTACACCTAGTATTGTGAGTATCAAACCAATTGTCAAAAATGGCGTCTCATACATAAATTCTATTTCATGCATTCCAGCTTCGAGTGGCACGCCGATGAAACTCTTATTGGCTTCTACTTTCTCTACTTCTTCCCCATTTACTAAGACTGTCCAGCCTTTCGAATAAGGGATACTCGTTACTAATAAACCACCAGTCGTTTCAATAGAACCTTTCACATACTCGTCGCCAAACTCTTCTAAAATGAGTGCTTGAGCTTGATCACGATTCGCAAACGAAGCCGCTTGAGCTGGCATAAGTGGTCTGGATACAAGGGTCACTTTTTCAAAATGATAATCTCCCTTATCTTTAAATTGCAGTCCTAAAGACAATTGAGGATCAGTCACTTCATTCAAATGAACCAATATATCCTCTCGCTCAAAATAAGAACTGAAACTATATTTATTGACTTGATTGATTGGTTTATTTTGACTATTGAATAAGGCATGTATCGTGTAACCTGTATTCTCACGCGCACCTGGAAAAGTCTTAAACGGTTCATAAGTGATGCCTTCAATATATAAGAATACTTCCTGACCAACTACCCGATTTGGATTATCCAACTGAAGGACTAAAACACTATCCTTTTCATTTACCGTAAAAGACACTGAATTATCTAAGGGCAAGTCTGGTTCAATCGCAATCCCATCAAAAGTTTCAAAGTACCCACGATGTGTAATATACATTGGTGGAATAAGTAATTCATTCATCAACGGCAATGCTTCTTCTACAAATACCGCACGTTCTAGCATATTTTCAATTTGGACAGGATGTAACTCTTCTAAACTATCCGCTAACACATAATCTTGTTCGACATAGGCAAATGGACGATAATCTCTCGTTTCAGCAACTAACATGCCGTTATCCCAATCGGTCAGTTCTACATTGATCTCATAGGTTGATGGTAGATAATCAAGATTTTCAACGGTCGTCAGGATATATCGAACACCTAAAGCTTGATTCGCAATCCGACGATCATCTATACCGTTTCTTAAAGGTTGAATCGTTTGATACTGATTATTTTCTAATAACTGTGAAAATTCAGACAAGCCCCCGTGTGTTAAGGAAGCGTATGAATTCATTCCATTAATATCTAGCCAGGCATAGTGGTTACGTATATGGGAATCTTGCGAGCTCACGCCCACTCGATACCACTCATCTTTTGGCAAGTTCTTTTCTACTCCCGCAAAAACTTGTTCATAAGACTCGTCAATTGTGCCATAGTCTTCGGTACCTGTTATAGCATTCTTACCAATTGGGAAGTAAAAAAGTAAGGCATTCGAAGCCATATTAAAGGCGAGTAATCCTAATAGAACCCTCTGGATCGTCTTCGTCTTGATTAATTGATTTTGATACGAGCTCAAAATAGAATAAGCACACCAACCAACTACTAATGGTGTGAAGTAGAATAAGTACATCTGTGTAACAAACATCAAACCAAAGAACAGTAAGGTGAAAAAGATTAACAAGCGTCTTCCCCATCTAAAATCTGTCTGGGATAACGCATCGATGTTTTCGAACAGATAAACGATAACCAATGCAAAGATAAATGGCGATATAAAGGTAAATCGGTTATAGGGTGCAGACAGTCCATTCATAATCGAACCAAATAATGGGACCAACAAGCTCACAACTAAAAGTGTTATTGCCCAAAACAACTCCGGTACCGAACGACGTTTTCGAATAATAAAAGGAACGGTCAACACTGAAATAACCGATAAACCACCAACTGACCAAAAAATTGTTCCGGGTGTAATGGTATTAATAAGTAATAATGCATAGTAATTAATTGGATAAATAAAGAGTGAAATGGGTGGAAAATTTGGAGACCGTGAAGCACTTAAAAAACCATAGACTTGTGGTAAAAAGATGACGGCTGATATCAACAATCCGCCTATATAGTACAAGGTAAACTGACCAAACCAACGCCAAAAGATGCCCCAACCTTTCCCATAAGAAGGATAGCGTAAGACCGCATAAACGACTGCTAATATGGTCAGCATATAGAAAAAGTAAAAGTTTGAAATTGCTGCTAATCCGATTATGAGTCCAAAGAAGGCGCCTGATTCCTTACGATAAATTTTCTCAATGCCTAAAGCAATGAGCGGGAAGAAAATCATCGGGTGAATAAAGAACGGATGGCGGACCACATTATAAATCGTGTAATGACTAAAGGCGTAGATCACACTTGCACTTAAGGCACTTATTTCACTGAAATTCATCTTTCGTGCGTAAAATAAGAAGCTAGCTCCCACAGCCCAAATACGTACAAACATAACAACATGAAAAGCGAACTCTTCTGAACCTTGCGGAAATAAAAGACCGAGATAGACAAACGGATCCCCAACGACATAATAACCATAAGTCATGAGCGTATCTTGACCTAATCCAATTGACCAGTCGTAGGACTGCCAGTTTCCTGTCTCAAAAAAAGTGCGAATCATATTTAAGTATTGACGGAAAAACGGATAATGTTGGTGAAAACCATCTCCACTATGAATGAAGGTCTTCCCAGAAAGGAAAACCGGTGTATAAATAATAGCGGCCAAAAGTAAAAACAGACCTGTGTACTTTAAAAAAGTTTTTTTATGGATTCGTGTCATTCGATCTCCCCTCCCCTACTTAAAAATAAAGAACTTGCTAAATACATAATTTAAAACTACCACAATAAATTGCGTTAAGAGTTTTGCGATATTCGTATCCAATGTGATTAAATCGACTAGAATCCACATTGTCATCATATCCGCTAACCCGGACACCGCACGAAAACCGATAAACTTAATAAATTCCAATACATTTTCTTTGGCACCCAACTCTTTCGTACGAAACACGAAAATTTTATTCGTCACATAAGCAAAAAGAATCGATAAGATAATCGCAATCGCATTAGCGACTAAATAAGGCCAGCCGATTAGCGTATCAAAGATATAAAAAGCTATCAGGTTGACGAG
>DAIOTD010000105.1:0-3652 GCA_036752205.1 Atopostipes sp. | reverse complement strand
ATTGGAATATTTCACAATGTTTCTTGTTAAGAAAGTAAAACATCACTATTATTTATTTGAAAAAAAATATTATCGTGCTATAATCACAACATGTAGTATACCTTAAAAATTAATAGCACTAAATATAGTATCTCAAGTAATGGTTGCATATCTATGCATGAAAAGGGAATTCAGAAAGACTGAAGCTGCCCCCGCAACTGTAGACGTTGACGAACGAAAAAACCACTGTATTGATTTAATCGATATGGGAAGGATTCTAGTAGGATGAAACGTAAGCCAGGAGACCTGCCAATACTTGTAGTTTCTATTTTTCGGGGATGAAAAAGAAGGAACGATAGAGCATATAAGCTAATTGTATATAGTCTTCTTAAGTAAAGTAGTATTGATATGGAGACTTTCTGTCGTTTTTTAAGCTGTTCATCTTAGAATGAACGGCTTTTTTGTGTCTATGTGTATACTAAAAACTAAAGCGATGGAGGAAAAAATATGAGTATGACAGTGTATTCAAAAAGTGGTTGTTCGGGATGTATCTTTACTAAAAACTTCTTGAAAGGTATGGATTAACATGAGTATAGAAAAATTAAATCCGCATCCGATTGAAGATACACCGGAATACAAGGTGTCATGGAAAGTATATGAAAGACAAGCGCCAAACACGTCATATATTAGAAGACAAGCGATTTCACGAATGAGTGCTTCCAGTATTCTATTTAGACAGGCCGAAACATTTCATACGGTAAAATCAGAATTAACAACGATTGAAGGGGATGGCTTAAGAGTCAACTTATTCGTTAGTAAATGTCAGTTTAGATGTCAAAATTGTTTTAATCAACTTTCTCAAATAGAAGGGTATGGTTTTCCCTTTACCAAAGATCATGAACAGGATTTATTTGATAAATTGTCTCTTCCTTTTGTGGAAGGGATCACATTTATTGGAGGAGAGCCCTTTCAAAATGCAGTCCATTTAATTGAATTGGCTAAAAAAATCAAAAAAATATATCCCCACAAAGATATTTGGTCCTATACAGGCTATCTTGTAGAAATTTTAATGGGGTTAGACCAAGAGGATCCAAGGAGACAACTGTTAGAAGAAATTGATGTACTAATCGACGGGCAATATATTGATGAAGAACGGGATGAAGCGAATCTTAAGGTTTATCGAGGAAGTTCAAATCAACGATTAATTGACGTACAAAAGACTATTAAAGAGGGTAAAACAATCGAGTATACAAGAAGGGAAAGATAGGTAAATGACAACTGTTATTAAAAAAGATGGTCGTAAAACGCCTTTTTACATTGAAAAGATTATGAGTAATTTAGAAAATGCTGAAAGAGTTTTTGGTGTTGTCTTTAAAGAAAAAAAAGAGGTTATTCTTGAAAAAATAAATTCTAAAATAACCCAATACGATGAAATTGAATCAAGTAAGATATTTGAAATTATTGAAAAAGAACTAAAAGAAGAACCACTTGTGTTATTGGCATTCAAAGAGTTTAAACGAGCAGAGCAAATTAGACTGGATCAAGCAACTGATTTACTTTGTCAGATGGACCGATTTCATGATAAAGATAAGAAAATCATGAACGAGAACGGGAATAAAGATTCTCGAACGGCTATGACTCAAAGAGATTTATTATCCGGAACTGTCTCAAAAGTACAGGGGTTAAAATCTTACCCAGAAGATGTAAGACGAGCCCACATTAAAGGGATAATTCACTTGCATGATTTGGATCGTAGCCCTTATCAAGGTATTCCAAATTGTTCTCTTCCTGATTTTGAGTACATGCTGGCAAACGGTGTACAACTGGGAAATGCAAAAGTAGAATCACCTAAATCGATTAGCACAGCCATTAGTATATTGGGGATTCTCATTTCAGCCATATCAGGAGAGCAATACGGGGGTGTGAGTGTGCACGAACTCGATCGACTGCTATCTCCTTATGGTGAAATGACACTAGAAAAAAATCGTCAATTATACCGAGAAGTCACAACAGATGAAGAAGTAGTTGAGCAATTGGCTAAGAATAAAACGAGTAAAGATATCTATGATGCGATGCAGGCATTTGAATATGATATTAATACCATGACAACAACAACTGCCCAAACCCCCTTTAGTACGGTAAGTTATGGACTAGGGACGACTTGGATTGAAAGGGAAATTCAAAAACAACATCTAAAAGTGCGATATATGGGCTTGGGAGAAAATAAGCTCACTGCTATTTTCCCAAAAATATTATACTTTGTTCAAAAAGGTGTCAATCTAAACGAAGATGATCCGAATTACGACGTTAAAAAATTAGCGATTAAAACCAGCGCCGCTCGTATTTATCCAGATGTTATTAATGTGGATGATTTGTTAAAACTCAAAGGGGCTGAGAAACCAATAACCGCTATGGGGTGTAGGAGTTTTTTACATTATTGGGAAGATGAGAACGGTATTGAAACCTACACAGGAAGAAACAATTTAGGTGTTATTTCCATTAATCTTCCTCATTTAGCTCTACAAGCAAGAGGAAATGTTGCAGCTTTCTTTAGCGCGTTAGACGATACGCTTGAATTAGTTCGTAGAGGACTGCATGTTAAAGAGGATTCTGTAATACAAACAGAACTTGAATTATTGCCAATTATGTATACACAAGGCGGTTTAGGAGATCCTACAGGTAAAAAAACTGTTCGTGATTTCTATGATGGAAATCGATACAAACAAGCGAGTATCAGCATTGGATATGTTGGCGTACATAATGCAATGGTTGCTCTGACCGGCCAAGAAGACTGGCATGAAGATGTTGAATATAATGACTTAGGTCTTACAATTGTTAGATATTTAGACGACTACGCGACTAAAATTGACGGCGAATTTTTAGCAAAACCTTCTGTATACGCAACACCGAGTGAAAGTTTAGCTGATCGATTTGCTCATATCGATAGACAACGTTTTGGTCTAATAAAAGGTGTAAATGATCAGGAATACTATGAGAATTCATTTCATTATCCAAGTAATAAAAGCATCGATCCCATTTCTAAAATGATTTTTGAAGCGCAATATTATAAATACACTCCTGGAGGATTTATGTTTTATATCGAACAGAGTAATCTTTCAGAGAATCTGAAAGCAATGGAAGCTTTTTGGGATAGCTTCAATTATTTCGGAAACATTTATGCTGGAGTCAATACCCCAAATGATCACTGTCATGAATGTAATTGGTCTGGGGAGTCTCATTTCATCCCGAATCAAGGCTATACTTGTCCAAATTGTGGAAATAATAATCCGGATAGGATGAATGTTGTGAGAAGATTGTGCGGTTATTTAGGACATCCTAACAAACGACCAGTTGTTGCAGGGAAACAGTATGAAATAAATGCAAGAATAAAACATGAATAATATAGTGGAGCTTAAGTAAGGCTAAAGTCATCGTCAACACAGAAAAATCTTTATAGTAGACATATAGAGAGATGCATCAAGAAAAATAAATTTTAAATAATCTTAAAAAGAGAGTGATGGCTTTTGAATTTAAAAAACGTCACTCTTTTTGTTTAATTGGTTGAATTAAGTGATCGGCTGATTTTCTTGCAAATCGAACCATATTCATCACAACTAGAGCATACCAGCATCTTCAAAATTGAAATAAACGATAAAACCTGAATTATTCAACA
>DAIOTD010000104.1:0-3750 GCA_036752205.1 Atopostipes sp. | reverse complement strand
ATAATCAAATAAATCTTCTGATGCTTCCATTTATGACATTAAAATCGTGTATTGTTTTGAACATATCCATTATTTAGAAAAAAATATGCGCAAAGGCCTTGATATCGAGAGAAATATTCTATAAAATGGGATGCGCAAATAGAAAAAGACACAATTGAATAAAAAGAGTAGTGAAAGTACTTTTTTACCCAAATAATCGCCCTAACTAGGTGGTTTGTATTGTATTCGGGTAAAATGAGGTGCTTTTTTTTATTTGATTTTTTTAAACGAATCACATTTTTTAATGAATATTGAATATTAAAAGAAATTCAGTCATTCATGACGATGAATTTTAAAAACAAGTGACGCAGAGGAGTTAGGATAAAAAATGGCAATTGATTTTGATACGATAGCAGCTATTTCAACTCCACCAGGTGAAGGTGGGATTGGAATTGTTCGTTTGAGTGGTGACGAAGCGCTTGAGATTGCAGAGAAAGTTTATAGGCAAGGCAATAAACGTCTATCTGATCAGCCTTCGCACACAATTCACTACGGAAATTTATTTAATCCGAAGACTGATGAAAAAATTGACGAGGTTATGGTGACGATTATGAAAGCACCAAAAACCTATACACGAGAAGACATTGTTGAAATTAATACGCACGGAGGCGTACTAGTTACTAACAAAGTTCTTCAAACAGTATTAGCCGCAGGCGCTCGATTAGCTGAACCAGGTGAATTTACAAAACGCGCATTCTTAAACGGTCGTATTGACCTTTCACAAGCTGAGGCTGTAATGGATGTTATCCGTGCAAAAACCGATTCAGCAATGCACAACGCAATTTCACAACTGGATGGCAATCTTTCGAACTTAATTTCAGACATCCGCCAAGAAATCTTGAATACACTGGCTCAGGTCGAAGTAAATATCGACTATCCAGAATACGATGATGTTGAAGAAATGACGTCGAAGTTAATGCAAGAAAAGGCTGCAGAAGTGAAAAAACAAGTAGAAGGTATTTTAGAAACAGCTCAGCAAGGAAAAATCTTGCGTGACGGTCTAGCGACAGCAATTATTGGTCGACCAAACGTTGGTAAATCTAGCTTGCTAAATGCTTTTGCTCGTTCTGAAAAAGCAATCGTAACCGATATTGCAGGTACCACGCGAGATGTAATCGAAGAATTCGTAAACGTAAAAGGCGTACCTCTAAAATTAATTGATACGGCAGGAATTCGTGAAACCGAAGACGTTGTTGAAGCGATCGGAGTAACGCGAAGCAAAAAAGCCATTGAAGAAGCTGAACTCGTGCTATTAGTATTTGACCAAAGTCAGAAGCTAACAGACGAAGACTTTGAAATGATGGACCTGACCGAAAATAAAGAACGAATTATTATTTTAAATAAAATGGACCTGGTACAAGAACTGAACGTGGACAAGCTACTTGAAAAAGTAGATCCTAAGAGTGTTATTTCTGTATCAGTCGCGACAAATACTGGAATCAATGATGTAGAGCAAGCGATCGTTGACTTATTCTTCCAAGGGAAAACAGGCGAAAAAGATGCCACCTATATCTCGAATATTCGTCATATTTCATTGTTAGAACAAGCTGTCGATGCTTTACAAGAAGTGATTAATGGGATCGAATTTGGGATGCCAGTTGACTTAGTACAAATTGACTTAACACGCGCATGGGATGCGCTTGGAGAAGTAACGGGTGAATCGGTTCAAGACGAGCTGATTACGCAATTATTTAGTCAATTTTGTCTCGGAAAATAAACCTAGGAGGTTATTATGCAAACTTATGAAGCAGAAACATACGACGTTATTGTTGTAGGTGGCGGACACGCGGGAGCCGAAGCGGCACTTGCAGCAGCACGTATGGGAGAAAATACATTATTAATGACGATTAACTTAGATAAAATTGCGTTTATGCCTTGTAATCCATCAATCGGTGGACCAGCTAAAGGAATTGTTGTTCGTGAAATCGATGCTTTAGGTGGAGAAATGGGACGCAATATAGACAAAACTTATATCCAAATGCGTTTATTAAACACTGCAAAAGGACCGGCTGTACGTGCATTACGTGCTCAAGCGGATAAACATTTGTATTCACTTGAAATGAAAAAAACGCTTGAAAACACAGAAAATGTCCACTTAAAACAAGGAATTGTTGAAGAATTAATTGTAGAAGACAATAAGATTCAAGGTGTTATCTCAAACACAGGTGCAATTTACCGTGCGAAGTCGGTTGTCTTAACTACAGGTACAGCTGCAAAAGGTGAAATTATTATTGGAGAATTAAAATATTCTTCTGGACCTGAAAATACATTACCATCTATTAAATTACAAGATAATTTACGCGAATTAGGTTTTGAAATTGATCGATTCAAAACAGGTACACCACCAAGAATCCATAAAGATTCAATTGATTATAGTTTTACAGAAGAACAACCGGGTGACGCTGAGCCAAACCACTTTAGCTTTGAAACACCGGATGAAGACTATATGCCACTTGAAGATCAATACTCTTGCTGGTTAACGTACACAAACTTAGATACACACCAAACAATTTTAGATAATATCGACCGTGCACCCATGTTTACAGGGATTATTGATGGGGTTGGAGCACGTTATTGCCCATCGATTGAAGATAAAGTTGTCCGTTTCGCAGACAAGAACCGTCACCAAATTTTCTTAGAACCTGAAAGTGCCGATACAAATGAAATTTACGTTCAAGGTTTAAACACTTCCTTACCAGAAGATGTCCAAATGGATGTAGTTCGCTCGGTTAAAGGATTAGAAAATGCGAAAATGATGCGTACAGGTTACGCTATTGAGTACGATGTCATCAAGCCACACCAATTACGTTTAACGCTTGAAACAAAAATGATTGATGGTTTATTTACAGCCGGTCAAACAAACGGTACATCTGGTTATGAAGAAGCAGCCGGACAAGGTTTAATTGCTGGAATCAACGCTGCACTGAAAAACCAAGGTAAAGAGCCATTCATTATGAAACGTAACGAAGCGTACATGGGTGTTATGGTTGATGACTTAGTTACAAAGGGAACGGCAGAACCATACCGTTTACTAACATCTCGTGCAGAGTATCGTTTATTATTACGTCATGATAACGCAGACTTACGTCTAACGGATTATGGGTATGAGTTTGGTTTAATTTCAGAAGAGCGTTACGCTCAATTCAACCAAAAACGTGATCAAACTGAGCGTGAATTAGAGCGTTTAAAAACAGTGCGTATCAAACCTTCTCAAGTAAAAGAATATTTAGAGGAAAAAGGCGAGCCACAATTAAAAGATGGAATTTTGGCTTACGACTTTATGCGTCGTCCATATGTTGCATACGATGATGTTGCAGCTATCTACCCAGCGGATGAAGATATTCTCAAAGAAGTAAAAGAACAAGTTGATATCCATATTAAATATGAAGGCTATATTAATAAAGCACAGCGTCAAGTCGACAAAGTAAAACGTATGGAAAACAAACATATTCCAGAAAATATTGACTATAAACAAATAAGTGGTTTAGCGACAGAAGCCATGGATCGCTTAAGTATGATCCAACCACAAACTATCGCACAAGCCAGCCGAATCAGTGGCGTGAACCCAGCCGATATCGCGATTTTAAGCGTGTATGTCGAGCAAGGTTCATACGATACCGTGAAACCTTCATAAATATTTATTGAAATAAAAATTAAAAGCAGCTAGTAGATTAGAGATACATTCTAATTTATTAGCTGCTTTCTTTATTT
>DAIOTD010000103.1:0-3781 GCA_036752205.1 Atopostipes sp. | reverse complement strand
GTTAAAAACGAAGGGGAACCAGGTGGTGGACCGTATATCGTGGATAATGGGGACTACTGTGACCTACAAATCTGTGAGACGGCAGAAATCAATCTAACTGATTCAAAACAAGTGGACATTTTAAATACGGCTGAATTCTTTAACCCGGTTGACTTAGTTTGTTTCGTAAAAGATTATAAGGGTGAGAAGTATAATCTGTTAGATTTTGCGGATGCAGACCGCTACTTTATTAGTGAAAAGTCACATGAGGGTAGACCACTTAAAGCATTAGAACATCCAGGATTATGGAATGGTGCAATGCATAACTGGAATACGATTTTTGTAGAAGTGCCTTTAAGTACCTTTAACCCGGTGAAATCAGTGAATGATTTACTAAAACCTGGTCACCAAGAGAAAAAATAATATAGAAAATCTACTAGGCTGCTGGTCAATTTGACCAACAGTCTATTTTTTTGGCATAAAAAACTGGCCATCACCTACTCTATGATGGCCAGTTTATTTAATACGATTTTTAATTTAGCGACTTTCTTGACTAATTTTATTTTGAGTCCTCTTGGATGTGCACTTTGTTTTTAATCTCACTGATTGCCATCTGATTATCAACATCTTGTGGATAAGGCTGATTGTCTAGAATAAGTCGACCGTGAAGCAAAGTCCTTTGAGCAACACAAAATATTTGCTACAATGCTAACATAACCAGTCAATAAAGTAGACGTTCCCATTCTTGGAACTCTATAGATTAACCATACTCCCAATTTTTTTGCCCTCACATTATTGTGAGGGTTTTTAATTTGCGTTTAATATATCGAGGAAAATATCTCGACTGGTATTTAATAAAGTTGTCATCCGCTCAAGATTATATTTCAACGTGACGAATGGTCCGTATATTTGCGGCACCTTCGTAGTATAATCAGCGTCGGCCATGACGACATATTCATAATCATTTTCTTCAGTCATTTCAACCAAATAATGATCTAATAAGTCTCTGAACCATTCGGTCTTTAAGTAATGAGCATCATCGATAAAGAGAGCTTGATATTTTTCAGTTGGCTGAACGGCTTGTTGGTAGCTTGTCACAACAATACCGAGTTCCTGTAGAGACTTACCCGATTCGGCGGTGACGATATCTTTCAGTAAATCAACTTTTGAAATATTACCTGCAACCATCAAAATTTTACCTTTTTGTCTCAAGCGGTTCGAACAATTAATGGCTCGTTTAGCGAGTAGAATTGTCTTTCCATGGCCAGCGTATCCTTTAAACTTCTGTCGAGCTTGTGAGTGGCTAACTGTTTTTTCTAAATATTCATGCGGAACGTTTTTTGGAATATACTGTTCAATCGTTGTATTCGGATTTAAAGCTTGTTTTATTTCACGAGATTCTGTTGGTGTTAAACGATTGGAAGACTTCGTTTCATGTATAAAGAACTCTTCTAAAATTGCGGTCTGCTGATTGAAGTCTATAGCAGATAACAGGGTATCTTTTGGATTTTTCATTTCACAAAGCTCTAAATATAATTCTTCTTCGAATGTGTAGAAAAGCTGTTTAATCATCGCATTTTTTATAGTTTCGTTTGCTTGGGCAGAACGTTGGATATTTCTTTTAAGTGTTGGACTTAAGCTATCCAGTCGTTGTTCAAAAAAATAATCAGTGGCTTTCTTATTCTTTAAATATTCCTCGGCAGATTCAGGTGTTTGGATAATATAGATTTTTTGGTTCGGCTCGACGATTATAAAATCGAAGGCAGAATGATGCAAGGTCGGTTTGACATAAATATCGAAATGACGATCCGCATAGGCATCTTGCGCTAAGAATCGTGTAAGATATTCGAGGAAGTCCACTTCATACACTTTGAGTGAATCATAAAAATGTAAGATAGCTTTATGATCGGGATACAGTTCTATACTCAACGACAAAACACCTTTCGTAATCTTTCTTTCTATAGTATACCGTAAAATATTGTGAAATAAACGGCTATATCTTTATATATTTCAATTTGCAGTACTCTTTCCATATGAAATTTAGGGCATTTTTGTGGAATCTCGTCACCAAGACCAATTATAGTTATGAGAGAAAATTGGATGGAGGAAGTAGAAATGGAACAGCGTTATCGGACTTTTGATTATTTAAGAGGACTATCTATATTAGCAGTTGTTTTAATACACTTAACAGTACCGACTGCGATTGCGGAAGAGACGGGTGGGATCATCTTAAATCAAATTACGCGTTTCGGTGTGCCGGTATTTATTTTTTTGTCGGGTTGGGGACTGACGGTTGCTGAAAGCTACGAACGATCCGCAAGTTATTTTGTATTTCTAAAAAAGCGACTTTCAAAGCTACTGCCTGCTTATCTGGTATGGAATATTATTTATGTCCTATATGATGTTATTTTTGAAGATCTTGATTTCACCATCTCAGCATTTATTGAGGGCATTTTTTACGGGACGAACTATCCGCATCTTTATTTTGTGCCGTTAATTGTGTTGTTTTATTTAGCATTCCCAATATTGCGTAAAATGGGTGAAACGCATTGGGGACTTTTTGTATCTTTCATGATAACAATCGGTAGTTTAGAATTTTACCCCATCCTAAAAGAAGGCTTCACACAAAATCAGAATCCGTTTAACTGGTTATTTTACTTTGTCTTCGGGATTTGGATTGCGGAACATGATGAGATGGTAAAGAAACAGTTAAATAATTATTTGTTATTTATAGGATTCATCTTTTCTTTGCTTTATATGGTCATGGAACCCATAGCTATAGCGGATGATTTAGTGTTAGCTCAAACGCGTCCAAGTGTGCTGTTTTACTCGGTATTCGTTATTTTAATGACCGTAAATCTACCTAAGTGGCTAAACTATTCTAAAGATTTATTAAAGCCTTTAGGAGATTATTCCTTTGCGATTTATCTGTCGCATTACTTATTTATACGAATCTATCGGCTTATCTGGCCTGACATACCGGTCATTATTTTACTCGTTCTCGTTATCTCTTCATCGATCGTTCTCGAGAAGGTAAAGCAGAAATTAATTAAAAGTAACCCCTTAGGAAATATACGAAAGTTATAGTAAAATGAAGATGATTAAAAGAGATGAGAGGAGTTTGACAGTTGAAAAATGTTGTCATTACAGGTGCTGGAAGTGGTTTAGGTGCTTCGCTAGCAAGAAAATACCACGAAAGAGGATATCATGTGACCTTGTTAGGTCGTACAGTAGAGAAGTTGGCGTTAATTGCAGAAGATTTTGAACATTACGCGCTATTTAAGTTAGATGTCTCATCTTATACCGACGTAGAAATGACTTTTCAAGAAATTAAAGATAAAGTGGGTTCGATTGATCTTTTAATTAATAATGCCGGTGTAGGTTACTTTGACTTAGCAGAGAACTTAACAGTCAATGAAGTCGATCAGCTCATTGACATTAATTTAAAAGGGACCATTTACTGTACCCAACAAGTCTTAAAAGACATGAAAGACAGAGACGAAGGTTCCATTATCAACATCGTTTCAACAGCCGGACTAGAAGGTAAAGTGACCGAATCGGTTTATTGTGCCAGTAAATTTGGCGTGAAAGGATTTACTGAAAGTTTGTTAAAAGAATTGTCTGAAACCAATATTCACGTGCATGGCATCTACATGGGCGGTATGAAGACACCATTTTGGGGTGGGATTATCGACGAAGAAAATACGGGTGGGTTAATGGATCCAGATGATGTCGCGGATATTATTATTGGGAATACTAAAATACGAAACAATATTAATATTCCAAACGTTGTGATTAAGAA
>DAIOTD010000102.1:0-3951 GCA_036752205.1 Atopostipes sp. | reverse complement strand
TGAGTGAAATTGCATCAACACCTAAAATCATTCAAGAAAGATTAGGTCATGCTGACTCACGTATTACCTTAGAGCGATATACTCATGTTAGTAGTGAGCTGCATCAAGAAACAGCAAAACGGTTCGCAACTCTCCTAAATGAAAAGTCGTAACCGTTTCGTAACCGTTTATTCAGTTTTTGAATCAACCTTCACGCAAAGGCTGATATGACAATGGACCTTGCAGGGCTCGAACCTGCGACCCCTACCTTGTCGAGGTAGTGCTCTCCCAGCTGAGCTAAAGATCCGTAACCAATCTTTATTATACCAATTATTTTTGGAAAGGCAACCATGATTCAATATTAAACTGTATGACGGGGTGAAATATTGATAAAATAGCCTTTGAATAATGTAATTAAAAATAAGTGACAAATATCTAAAAACTGTCATTGATGATATGAATATGGTATAGTAGACATACGAAAATTATTTAGAGGTGATAATATGAAATGGAAAATTTTAACAGATACAGGTTCTAACCTACGAGAAATATCTAACTTACCAGAAAATATAGAATTTGATTTAATTCCTTTAATCTTACACGTTGATAAAAAAGACTATGTCGATACGCCATCTATTGATGTTGCTGATCTCATCGAATCCGTAAAGGCATCGAAGTCTTCAAGTTCTGCATGTCCGGCACCAGGTGCTTATGCAGAAAAATTTGCAGGTGCAGAGAATGTAATTTGCTTTACGCTTTCTAGCGAACTTTCTGGAAGCTATAACAGTGCAGAACTAGGAAAATCGATTGCTTTAGAGCAAAATCCAGATGCCAACATTTATATTTTTAACACGCGCACAGCGGGTGGAGAGATGGATTTATTAGCTAAAAAAGCCGTTGAGCTCATTCAAGAAGGTAAGGATTTTGGTGAAGTCATTGCTGGTTTAAACGCATACCACAAGAATACACATACAGGGTATATGCTAAAGTCAATTCAGAACTTAGTGAAGAACGGTCGCGTAAGTAAAGTAGTCGGTTCAGTAGTCGGTCTTTTAAATATACATATTATCGGAATTCGCTCAGAAGAAGGAACGATTGAAATGTCGGGCCGAGCACGTGGTGAGAAGAAAGCCTTAAAAACCTTACTGAAAGATATCGTTGATAATGGTTATTCAGGGAACAAACTTGAAATTGCTCACGTATTAAATAGAGAAACTGCTGAAAAGTTTGCGGATCAAGTCCGTGAGAAATTCCCCAAAGCAGATATTACGATTTCACCAACAAGTGGATTATGTAGTTTCTATGCTGAAATGGGCGGCTTAATTGTCGGTTACGAAAAAAACTAATTAAATTAAAACAAATCAGCTGAAAAAATAGACAATTTGAGCGACAATAAGGAGTAGAATCCTATGTTGTCGCTTTTTGACATGAGCTTAGATGCAAATAGGAATGAAGAAAGTAGATGATTATATGGTAATGAAAGATATGACTAAAATAGAATCTAGAGAAGACGCAAAAGAAATTTTAGAACAATTTTCAAGACAACGTTTTTTAGCTGAAATTGATGAAGTTCCTGAACTATCAGAAAAAGGTCGAATCACAAACCTAGATGAGTTTAAAAAGTTGAAATATAAAAAAGGTTTTCAATCAGGAACGAATAATCCAGTGCATAATCTATATATAGTGGCACCTAAAGCGACATCAATAATTTTAGAAGCCATTGATGAAATGGATACGGAACCTGCTATAAAAAAAGCATTATTTGATGTCTATATTGCTGAAACAAAAGATATTAACCAAGTAGATGAAGATACTTTAAACGAAGCTCTTGAAGCATTTTTAGAGGTTTACAAGGGTGATGAGTTAGAAGGGCCTAAAGGTTGTCGTTAAAATAATATTGAGGAGTGAAATGTATGGTTGAAATGTCTCATGCCACGCATACCGCATGTGTCAGTTTAGTTCCTATATTTAATCATTTAGATCTAGAATCGATGAATAAAATTGCAGCCAAAGCCAAACATCGTGATTTAGAACGTGGTGAATACTTATACCAGGCTGGTGATGAAGAAGACTCGATTTACATTGTGCATAAAGGTCAATTACGAGTTTACCATCTTTCGGAAGCTGGAAAAGAACAACTCATTCGTGTGTTAAATCCGGGGGAGTTCACCGGAGAATGGACACTTTTTTCATCCAACACATTCCACGAAAACTTTGGTGAAGCAACTCGTAAGACTGCAATCTGTGAAATTAGTCGACAAGATTTAGAAGGATTATTAAAAGACTACCCTGAAATTTCGATGAAAATATTACAGGCCATGTCTGAACGCCTAAGCCAGTCAGAGAAACAGACGGCTTCAGTTGCCACGGAATCAGTTATTAACCGAGTCATCTATTACTTAGAAGATTTAACAGCTGGTGAAATAGAAGACGACGTTACGATTAAGTTGCCAATGGCTCGAAAAGATATTGCCTCTTATTTAGGCACGACACCAGAAACATTGAGTCGTCGTTTTAAAGAATTAGAGAATAAAGGGTTAATTGAACCATTACCGAAAAATACCATTCGTATTCCAAGTGTGGAAGAGCTCTTGTTTGCGACAGAATAATAGAATGAAGTAGAAACCGGCTTTCAGAAACTAACTGAAAAGTCGGTTTTTTGAGATTAAACCAGTCGTTATGATTCACGCTTAACGAATTATCTCATACAAAAACTTGTACATTAGTTCACTTCGAATTATGATATAAAAAATGAAAGCGGAACCATTATTTCTGTACTCGATGAAGGAAGTCCGTAAAGATTTTTAATAGAACTAGGAGGGTCAACATGCGTAAATTACCAGAAGATTTTATTTTTGGAGGAGCAACAGCTGCGTATCAAGCGGAAAGTGCAACAAACATAGATGGAAAAGGCTACTTCATGTGGTCATTAATGGATGTATTCTCTTGGTCAAATGGCTATAATAAGCGCTATGGCTTTTTCTATGTAAATTTTGAAACCCAAGAAAGATACCCAAAGAAGAGTGCTTACTGGTATAAAGAGTTATCTGGAACAAGAGTAATAAAATAAGAGAGCCAAAGATAACGTAGTCATTTGATTAAGTTGTCTTTTTTGGAGCCATGTTAAAAGGATTTATAAAAGTTGACCTGCATCAATTTTATATCCTAACATTCCTCCTATACTATAGTTAACAAATCAATGAAAGAGGGATGTTGACATGGGAAACACAGCATTTAATGAAGCAAAAGAGAAACATTTTGAAAGATTAGGCCAATTCACACCAATCGTTGATCGCGTACACGGAGATGCTCATCCAGAGTTTCACGATGTAAAAGACTTATGGGATACTATCTATGAAAAGACAGAAACAGCAGGTTCAGAGAAACCGGAATTGGATGAAGAGTTCTCAAAATTACGAGATGTAACAAATAACTATAAAGTACCAAGTGATGTATGTGAATCATACGAAGCAGTGTACAACATGTTAGAAGAAGTGGACGCAGCTTACCAAGCATAAAGAAAAAAAGAATCTTGATATGGATCAATTCGATAATTGAGATAACCCGATATACTAAGGATATAAGAAGCAGAAGACTAAAAAGAGGAGAATGAATTATGCAAAATGCACAAATCCAATTAGAAACGTTAACTTGTCCTTCATGTCTACAAAAAATCGAAAACGGTGTAAGTAAACTTAACGGAATCGATAAAGACAGTCTAAAAGTCATGTTCAACGCAAGCCGCGTAAGAGTAAACTTTGATGAAGATGCAATATCAATTGAAGATATTGAAAAATCAATTGAAGACTTAGGATATGAAGTAAAGAAATCACGCGTAAAATCAGCTTAATTAAATAGAATGTGTAAAAATCCCCAAGGAGCAGAAATGCGTCTTGGGGATTTTTATCTTCGAATTTTTATTTATCAATTAAGGAATTTAAATATTCAATAATTTTATTACCAATTCTTACA
>DAIOTD010000101.1:0-4001 GCA_036752205.1 Atopostipes sp. | reverse complement strand
ATCAAATTAAATATGAATCATAATGAAGAGGGAGTCTGATGACTTCTTCTTTTTTTCATTTGTTTGAAGGTTTTGAATGAATTTGAAAGATAATGATTGATTTTGAAGTAATCATATCGTATACTAATAACGAAAACAAAATTGAAAGCGAATACAGAGAGGTGAAACAATGTTATTTGAACATCGGGTAGAACAAATACTTGACCTATTGAAGGAGAAGAATACGGTAACGATGCAGGATTTTGTTTCAACTATCGGTGCTAGTGAATCGACAATCCGTCGTGACTTAATTGCGTTAGAAGAAGATGGTAAACTCCGACGAATACATGGTGGCGCGACAACGGTCAATGACATTGAAAAAGAACAAAAGATGAGTCAAAAAGTCAGTCAAAATCATAACGGGAAAATTGTGGTCGCAAAACATGCTGCGAAATTAGTTAAATCAGGTAGTCAAATATATATAGATGCAGGAACTGCAACTCTTGAACTGGTTAAAGTTCTTCCGAATGATGAAAATATAAACGTTGTTACAAATGGTGTAGACCATGCCCTTCTAGCAATTCAAAGAGGATTATCTGTAACAATTGTTGGTGGCGATATTAAACCAAATACACATGCGATCGCTGGAATGACGGGTTATAAACAACTTGAAAAAATGAATTTTACCCATGCTTTTTTGGGTATGAATGGTATACATGAAGATATAGGGCTCACTACTACGAATATGGATGAGGCCCTCATGAAAGAATTAGCTATGGAGCAAAGTCAACACATTCGAATATTAATGGATTGTACGAAAGTAGGAAAAGTCTATAATTTTAAAGTAGAAGCTCCAACTCAATCAATTATATTAATGGATAACTATTCCGAAGACTGCTCAGAAGAAAAAATCAACAAATTAGCAGATCGATACGACATTCAATTAATAGAAAATTTAGATTAAGAAAGGATGATTTTTTTATGCTATACACTCTGACACTAAATCCATCAATTGATTATATGATGCAAGTAGAGACTATAGATTTTGGCGCGACCAATTACTCAGAAGAAGAGTATATGTTACCTGGTGGTAAAGGGATTAATGTCACACGCATATTGAATCAACTAAATGTTTCCAATACTGCATTAGGTTTTATTGGAGGTTATACTGGTCGTTTTATTGAAGAGTGGCTAACGAAAGAGGAAGCAACTCATCATTTTATAGAAGTAGAAGGAGATACAAGAATAAATATTAAACTAAAGGGGGAATCCGAAACTGAAATAAATGGCCGTGGACCTATTATTTCAGAAGAAAATAGTCAAAAGCTATTCAATCAGCTCGAAAACCTAACGGCAGAAGATACGGTTGTTATTTCAGGAAGTAAAAATAGAGGTCTTTCCGAAACATATTATATCGATATTATTCAGTTATTAGCTGCAAAAGATGTTTCCTTTGTGATTGATACAAATAGTAAAGAATTATTGGAAGCCTTGAAGTATAGACCGTTGTTAGTTAAACCGAACCAAGATGAGTTAGGTGATTTGTTTGGTGTAACGATTGAAACGGTTGAGGATGCCATTGAATATGGACAAAAACTACAAGAAGCCGGTGCTCAAAATGTGATTGTTTCATTAGGCGGTTCTGGAGCCGTATTTATAGATGAAAACGAAAGTATATTCGCACAAGCACCACAAGGACAAGTCGTGAACACCGTTGGTTCAGGAGACTCGATGATCGCAGGATTTATGGCTGGAATGGAAAAAGGCTTATCTAAAGTTGAAGCCTTTATATTAGGTGTTCAGAGTGGTAGTGCAACAGCATTTAATGAAGATTTAGCTAACGAAGAAGATATTACAGCGTTAAATGGTCAAGTTGTAACAAGAAAGGTGGAATAATAAATGAAAATGACAGATATTATGCGTAAGGAACTGATGATTCTTCCGGCACAAGCAACGACAAAAGAAGATATTTTAGATGAAATGGTTCAAAAACTTGTTGATACAGGTGCTGTGAATGATTATGACGTATTCCGACAAGCGATTGCTGAAAGAGAAAAATCAGCCAGTACAGGAATCGGTGAGGGCATTGCGATGCCACATGCTAAGAATGCAGCGGTAACAAAGACATCGGTTGTATTTGCAAAACAACCAGCTGGAATTGATTTTGATAGTATGGACGGACAACCTGCTCGTTTATTCTTTATGATTGCTGCAAAAGATGACGCAAACGAAACACATTTAGGTATTTTAGCTAGTCTTTCTAAATTATTAATGAACGATGATTTTAACAAAGCATTGGATGCGGCCGATACGCCGGAAAGTGTGACAGCGGTTATTAACTTAGCAGAAGCTTCATTAGAGAGTAAAGAAGCAACCTCAGCTAAAGAACCACAAGAACTGGATAATGACAAACCTTTTATTCTAGCTGTAACAGCTTGCCCAACAGGGATTGCACATACCTATATGGCTGCGGATGCCTTAACGAAAAAAGCTGAAGAGATGGGCATCAACATTAAAGTCGAAACGAATGGATCAGAAGGTGTTAAGAATCGATTAACAGCGGAAGACATTGAAAAAGCGGATGGTATTATCGTAGCCGTTGGTAAAAAAGTATCTATGGGCCGTTTTGGAGGCAAGAAAGTAGTTGAAAGACCCGTAGCGGATGGTATTAATAAAACAGAGGAATTAATTAATCTTGCTTTATCAGGAGAGGCACCCGTTTATCGTGCCAGTCAATCGGATGATGACGCAGCTGATTACGGTTCGGAAGAAAGACAAAACTTCTCTTTACAAAGCTTATACAATGACATTATGAGCGGAGTTTCGACGATGCTCCCGTTTGTTATTGCTGGTGGAATCATTATGGCATTTTCATTTTTACTCGAAGGTTTCGTTGGAAACGAATCTCAAATTTTCTTGGGCTTTAACTCAATTGGTAATGCGGCATTTAGTTTCCTTATTCCTGTCTTAGCGGGTTATATCGCAATGAGTATCGGTGGTAAACCGGCAATGGTAAGTGGTTTCTCAGCAGGAGCTTTAGCTGTTAGCGCAAATGCTGGATTCTTAGGTGGACTAGTTGGAGGTTTTCTAGCAGGTTACATTACATTATTTGTGATTAGTTCGTTAAAAAACATGCCTAAAAACTTAGCGGGTGTAAAAGTTATTTTGCTTTATCCTATACTAACCTTGTTAATAACTGGGTTGTTAATGTTCTTTGTATTAGGACCTATATTTGCTGGAATTAACGTAGCAATGTTAAACTTTTTAGAAAGCTTAGGAACAGGTAACCAAGTTCTATTAGGTGCTGTATTAGGGGGAATGATGGCCGTTGATATGGGCGGGCCGGTTAATAAGGCAGCTTATGCATTCTCAATCGGTATTTTCACAGATACAGGTGATGGACGTTACATGGCAGCTGTTATGATAGGTGGTATGATTCCACCATTAGCAATCGCTGTTGCTTCATTCTTGTTCAAGAATAAATTTACAGAAGTACAACGTCAATCAGGTTTATCAAACTTTATTTTAGGATTATCTTTTATTACTGAAGGAGCTATCCCGTTTGCTGCTGCTGATCCACTACGAGTTATTGTATCGAGTTTAATCGGTAGTGCGGTAGGTGGAGGGTTGAGTCAGCTATGGTCAACTACGGTACCAGCACCACATGGAGGAGTTTTTACAATGCTCGCTTTAGGAGATAATCGTTTAATGTTAATGGTTGCAATTGTAATTGGTACACTCATCAGTGCTGTTATACTTGGATTATGGAAGAAACCAGTCGAAGAACAATTAACGGCTGAAACAGGAAATATGTTAGCTGAATAATTCGCATAAAAATTAATAGAGATGCCAAGAGATTAGCTAAGCTAATTTCTCTGGCATTTTTTCATATTAACTAATAATTTAAGCAGAAATGAATTATTTGTGTTGTAGTAATTCCTAAAACAGCTCACGAGTCTCTAGGCGGGTTCCACCGACTTCGTAGTGGGATTCCAGCATCGGTGGCGTGTTCCACCGACTTC
>DAIOTD010000100.1:0-4113 GCA_036752205.1 Atopostipes sp. | reverse complement strand
CAGTTGAAGAATCAGCTTGGTGGAACGCTAACTTGAAAAACATTCAAAACTGGCGTGACTACATGACGAAATTAGAAACAAAAGAAAGTGGAGACTTACAACTTTACCAAGTATACAATGCAATCAACAAGTATGCTGATGAAGATGCAATTTACTCAATTGACGTTGGTAACTCAACTCAAACTTCTATTCGTCACTTACACATGACACCGAAAAACATGTGGAGAACTTCTCCATTATTTGCATCAATGGGTGTAGCATTACCAGGTGGAATCGCTGCTAAGAAAGTATTCCCAGATCGCCAAGCATGGAACTTAGCTGGTGACGGTGCGTTCTCAATGAATTACCAAGATATCGTTACAAACGTGCGTTACGAATTACCAGTTATTAACGTTGTGTTTACAAACACTGAGTATGGATTCATCAAGAATAAATACGAAGACACAAACACAAACACATACGGTACTGATTTTACGGACGTTGACTACGCTAAAATTGGTGAAGCACAGGGTGCAGTTGGATTTACAGTAAGCCGTATCGAAGATATCGACCAAGTTATGCAAGATGCTGTTAAAGCATACAAAGAAGGTAACACGGTTGTTATTGATGCTAAAATTACGAAAGATCGTCCAATTCCAGTAGAAACACTGAAATTAGACCCTGCTTTCCATAGCGAAGAAGAAATTAAAGCTTACAAAGAAAAATACGAAGCGGAAGAATTAGTACCGTTTAGTGACTTCTTAAAAGCTGAAGGCCTAGAATCAAAAGTATCTAAATAAAACCTTTATAAAGGACAGAGTCTTAACAGGCTTTGTCCTTTTTATATTTGAAAAAATAGGTGAAATCAGCTATAATAACACTACAAATAAATAGCAAATCTTATTAAGAGTGAGTGGAGGGACTTAGCCCTGTGAAACTCCAGCAACCGGTTATGATAGCACGGTGCTAAATCTAACGGCGATAGCCGAAAAATAAGTCAATTCCTTTAGCATGACTTATTTTAGTGATGCTTTTTTATTTGAATAAAATAAGAAGGAGTTGAATAGTGAATGGAAAAGACGTTGGATGAATTGAAAGACATTATCTATGCCAGAAGAGGTAAATGGGAAGTGGCTAAAGACAACAAGTTTCCTACCTCGATATTTGTTTGTAATCGACGCATTCATAGACTGAATGAGGCACTCAAAATGATTGAAGAACTCGAATTAACTGAAAATTTTACAAGAATAGGTCAATAGATTATATCCTTAGCCATGTAAGTGGTTAAGGATTTCTTTTGTTCTACGAAAATCGCTACAAAGCCTGAAGTAAGACTAAATATGTTATAGTAATAGATGTAGAATTTCGAGTGATTATTTGGAGGAATAAAACATGAAAAAATTTACTGAAGAAGAGAAGGTACAACATCTCGCAAATATTATTGCGATGAAAACTGTTAATGAGAATGAGATAGAGGTTGCAGAATACTTGCAGAAACTTTTTTCTGATTATGGCATTGATTCTAAAATCGTACCGGTTACGGATACTCGTGTAAACTTGGTAGCCGAGATTGGGAGTGGTTCGCCGGTGATTGGCATTTCAGGGCATATGGATGTTGTTTCAGCAGGAGATGAGGCTGAGTGGTCTTCTGATCCTTTTATATTAGAAGAACGTGACGGAAAGTTATATGGTCGCGGAACGAATGATATGAAAGCGGGACTACTAAATCTGGCATTAACATTGATTGAATTAAAAGCAAACAATGAATTGAAGAATGGGACGGTTCGTTTTATGGCTACTACTGGAGAAGAAGTAGGGGCAGCAGGGTCTAAGAAACTTTATGATGAAGGTTATATGGATGATGTGGATTACTTGTGGGTAGCCGAACCCTCACCAGATGTTCTGATTTATTCTCATAAGGGTGCTTTAAACTTACGCGTAACGTCTCATGGAGAAGCGGCTCATAGTTCAATGCCAGAAAATGGTTACAACGCGCTCAACCCCCTAATGGCTTATTTATTAGAGTTAGATTCGTTACTGAATAATGACCCTCGTAAAAATGAAATACTAGACAAATTAGTTATGAGCACCACTATTCTACATGGTGGGAACCAAGTCAATTCCATACCAGAAATTGCAGTAGCAGAGGTCAATATTCGCACCATTCCAGAATTTGATAATGATGAAGTGATTCAAGTTTCTAGAAAATTAGCGGATAAATATAACGATATAGGGGCTAAAATTGTCGTTGATGCCACAATGTCATTACCGAGTGTGTTTACAACGGGTGAGTCTGACATGATTGATTTTACGAAAGAATTAGCAAAGAAGCATTTAAATTTAGATGTTGAAATTGGTGGATCAACAGGCGTAACGGATGCATCGAATCTTTTAAGAGATAAGGGACCTGACTTTCCATTCATGATGTTCGGGCCAGGTGAGACAAAAATGGCACATAAAACAGATGAATATGTCTATAAAAAATATTACTTAGCGTTCTTTGATATTTATAAAGAATTAATTCTGAAATTAACAGATAAATAAAAGTATAAATGCCCTTAACTATTTCCGGTTAAGGGCATTTTTTTTAAAAAATTGGTAGATTTAAAAATCAACATATTCATTTATGATATCATACGCTTTTGTCACAAGGGCTTTGACGTTATTATTTCCATAATGGGTATTTGGTAACCAAGGTCCGAGATAAAATGCTGTGTTGAGCTGCCCATGCTTTTGATTGATTATTTGACTTTCGGGCCAGGTCACAAGTAGCCCTTTTTTACCTTTATCTAATAAGAAACCTTTGTCCAATAATTTGGATAGAAGAGGATTATCGTCGCCAATTCTATCTGTATTAAAATTAAAGCCCGAAGCATTGATAACAACATCCGCTTCGAAGGTTGAATCACTTTCACTTTTTAGAAAGAATCTATCTGCATAATCAATGTCCATTAAATCAGGTACCACAAACAAATCCTCGTCAGCCATTAACTGATACATATTCTCAACTGCATCCGGTGCTAGACGCACTTGATAATGTGAAAATAAAGCTGCATATTCTAAATGGTAACGAGCTTGATCCTTCTGGGATAATGCCATATAAAGGTCGCCTAAATTTCCAGATATTCTTGCGATATAAGCTTGAAGCTTTGAAAGTTCAGGATGGTCTTTACCAAAATATGTCTTATAAGTGCCCGGTAAATCTGTTGGATCGTATACTGCACGAATAGCATTCAAATTAATATCATTTGTACTTAAATCTTGTTTAATTGTCTCAACTATACGTTCTAATGGAATAACACCTTTGTGTTTCTTTAATTCATCCGCTATCCAGTCCTTATCTAAAGAGTACTGTAATGGAGCCCCTTCATATAGAGTAACTCGCAGTGAATTAAAGTATGGCGTATTTGTAAAAATACCAATTGGATACTTTAAGCTTTTTTCGTGACTTAGGTAATTGACTAAATCAAATGCTGTTAATCCTGAACCAATAATAGCAATTTTTTGATTTGGCTGAACTGCTTTCAATTTTTCAATGACAGGGTATGGATTATGAATGTAATTTTGTTGCTCGCGTAAATTGTAAAAGTCTTGATAAGGTGGAGTACCTAAAGCTAAAAAGAGGTAATCGTAATTTTCGTATTCAGCTTCTGTTTCATCCGTTAGACGATAACGAATTTTATGATCATCATTTATAACTTCTATATCTATAATTTCTTTTTGATAGTGTGTGACATTTTTTAGATCGAGTAATGGAGAAATACGTTCTTTTGCATACTCTCCAAACACCTTTCGTGGAACTAAATCGTTTTTGACATTGTATTCAGGATAATGCTTATTTAACCAATCCGAGAACTCAAATTTATCGACTGGGTTAAGTGACATAGCAGTAGTAAAAGCATTGAGAAGAAGATGCTTATCATCTTTTCCATAGGCTAAACCAACCGCGGGCTCATTGTTGGGGTCAAAAATATCTACCTGAATATTCGAGTCGAGCTTTCCAGACGTATGGAGTGACATTAAAAGGGCAGCCCCACTCACACCAAATCCTACAATTGCAATTTTCATTTTTAAAATCACCGTTTTCTATATTCTGTGAGTAAGTTTATCATGAAATCATTTTGCTCCCAAATT
>DAIOTD010000099.1:0-4154 GCA_036752205.1 Atopostipes sp. | reverse complement strand
ATATTTTCTCCCCGCACATTAAAATTAAACATACTACTTCACCCTTCCATCGATAATATATACATTAATAATTAATTTGTAATCAACCAAAACTAATTATTAACTTTGGTGTTCTTGTAACTTAACTCTATTATACATGACAGCGTTTTAATTAACAAGAAAAGCCTTTGCCTCTATTAAGCTTGTTCTATCAACGAAACAACGATATAGAAGATGTCATAACGCTGGTCTCAAGCAGTTCGCGAGCATGAAAAATAGTTCGACCTGTCGTGTACACATCATCTAAGATTAGCACTGGCTTTGTCATGTTTTCATGTTTCATTCGATCATTCATTTCAAACGGTTGTACTGCTCTTAATCGTTCTTGTCGGTTTTGGCTCGATTGTAGAACCGTTTCTTTCGCATGAATGATAAGAGAATCGTATGGTATTTCAGCAGATTTTAAAAGTAATTCGACTTGATTAAATCCTCTTTTTTGATAACTCGAAGTTCTCGATGGAATCGTTGTGATTCGATGTGTTTTTAAATAAGGCTTTAACGCTTTTTTCAACTGCTTCCTAAACACTTTTGCTAATACAACATCTCCTTGAAATTTAAATGCGTTCATATATTGTCTCGCCATTTCATTGTATTCAAAAAGAGCCTTATGACGTGGTTCCACAGACGGCAAATACTTTTTCCATTTTATACAATCTGAACACCAATCTGGTTCTTCTTGTTGGCGTGAGCAACCTGGACAAGCAGTTTTTGGATTAATCGCAATAAACTGTTCGAAGCATTTTGGACAGGTCAAATCTTCTTCAAGTGTGTGAAACGAGAATAATTTTTGAATGGAAAGATTTTGACTAACCTTGCCGTTACAAAACAAACAATTTTTCAATGGATCAGTCCTCTCTTTTTCGCCATCTTGTTCATCTGATTTATCTGCTTAATGGCTCGTTTTATCGCAATAGTTTGACCGTTGTGAAAGTAATAGACATCTCCGGTCGGATAGTTTGGTGATCGTCCGGCACGGCCCGCGATTTGAACGAGTGCTGATTCTGTAAAGACTCGATCTTCAGCTCCAATCACAAGCACATCTACATTTGGAAAAGTGACCCCTCTTTCTAGAATCGTCGTGGTTAGGATAAAATCTAAGCTTTGTTGGCGCATCCGCATGACCTTCTCTTCTCGATGTGAATCCGCTGAATGAACGGCTTCAAATATTGCAGTTGGAAATGTCTTTTGCAGGACCTGTTCAAATCGTAGCATCCAAGCGATGTTCGGCACAAAAACAATGAAGCGTTTTTTACTCGCTATGCGTTTCGCCATTTCACGACCGATATTTGTTTTTAGGGGGTTTTTTAATACTTTACTTTTCCAGTCTGGTGAGTAGCGTGATTTTGGAACCGGCAAGGCATAGCCATGATAGCGAGCTGGTAAAATGGTTCCTTTTAAATTGCCTTTTGACAATTCCTTTTGCATGTTTTGATCGGGTGTTGCAGATAAGTAGATTAAGGTCGAAAGCGATTTGCGAGCTTTATTTGCTGCGAAATTTAGTGATTCATCCAGGTGAAATGGAAAAGCATCTACTTCGTCAATAATTAACACGTCAAACGCCTCTTTAAAACGGTAAAGCTGATGAGTTGTAGCAACGACAATTTGCCGATAACTATAGGACTCATCCATTCCACCATATAGTGTGGATAGAGGAATAGATGGAAAAGCTTGCTGGATTCTTGGTGAAAGTTCTAGAACTACATCCACTCGAGGAGTAGCAATACAAATTCTTTTCTGTTGTCGAATGGCTTCTTCAATTCCTGAAAACAGCATCTCCGTTTTTCCCGCTCCCGCGACTGCCCACAATAAGCGAGTCTCATTCTTGTGGATACTTTGGATAATTGCTTCAGATGCTTCAGCTTGTTGGTCGGAAAGTTTGCCGTTCCACTCGAGGATGTTTTCTCGAATCAAAAATGCATTCGGCTCTTCAATCGTATAAAAGGAATCACATGCACGAACCTTTCCCATCTTTAAACAATTTCGACAGTAAGCGCAGTTTGCTTCGCAATAACATTCGCTAGCAGCTGTCGGAATCATTTTTGACTGACACCTCAAACAATAGAAGTCCCCTTTCTTCTTTACAGCAGTCGGTCTTTCTAAGATTTGTTTATCCGAACCCATTTCACAAAAAAGGGCTTCGGGTATCTCACTTTTTAAACATTCGCGTCCAAATAATAATGACTTCATCCTTTATCCTTTCCTTTCAGAAATAATGTCCCTATCTATATAATTTGCATTTATTTCAAAAATTCGCGAAATGATATTTTTTATTTGTTTTTGATGCTTCAATTTCACTGAGCTGGATAAATACGGTATGATAGATGATAGTAGAAATTTGTCGGAGGTTTTATGAAAGATGGAAAATTATCGTACGATTAAAGAAAATGGGATTCACGAAATCGATATAAAAAAATCGCGTTTTATTTGTCATATAAAGCGAGTGGAGACGGAAGAAGAGGCTATTGCGTTTATTGATGAGATTAAAAAAGAGCACTGGAAAGCGACGCATAACTGTTCGGCCTATACTCTCGGTATGAACGATGAAATTCAGCGTGCTCATGATGATGGTGAACCGAGCGGAACTGCTGGGGTACCGATGCTTGAAATATTTTTGAAACGTGAATTGAAAAACGTTGTTGCTGTTGTGACACGTTATTTTGGTGGGGTGAAATTAGGTGCCGGGGGTTTAATCCGTGCGTATGGTGGATCGGTGAATGAGGCTGTAAATACGATTGGGGTTATTGAGCGTCAACTGCAGTTGCTGATTGATGTAACGGTTGACTACTCCCAAAGTGGCGGTGTTGAGCATTCTCTTCGTCAAGCGAATCACACGATACAAGATATTTCCTATGCTGAAAATGTGACCTTTCATTGCGTGGTTCCAGTTGAAGAAGAAGAGAACTTTAAACAAGACATCATTAACTGGACGAGTGATACGGCAAAAATTACAGTTGGCAAAAAAGCTTGGATTGAAGTAGATGTCCTTGAATAACCTTTCTTTATGCTAATAATTATAACTATTTGAGTAGAATATTGATTGCATTTCAATATAAAATATAATAAACTGTTACTTCTGAGACTGATATTAGACTTTAAAAAGAAGCGAGGGAATACATGCGTTCTGAAAGACATATTGTAAAAAAACAAAGACTGCTAAAACGTCGTTTACAGACTGTTTTAAGTATTGTTATTTTACTTTCAATGATAGTGGGTGGCTTTACAGGTTATTATGGCAGCAAAGTTCTTTCGTTTCTAGAAGATATTAGTGCTGACGAAGAAGTTGAAACGACTGAATCCATCCAGATTACACAACAGGTTAAAGATAAAGAGCCTTTTACAGCATTGATACTGGGTGTTGACGTTGAAGATAGCGGTGTGAGTCGCAGTGATACCATTATTGTAGCGACTGTCAATCCAAAGACTGAAAGTATGAAGATGGTTTCAATTCCCAGGGATACACTAGTTTACTTGCCTGATGGAACGATGGAAAAAATGAATGCGGCTTATGCAACGGGTGGTGCTACGCGTGCTCGTGAAATGGTCGGAGAGTTTTTAGATATTGATATTGATTTTTATGCGACATTAGATTTTAGAGGATTAATAGAATTGGTTGATGCAGTCGGTGGTATTACTGTTGACTCGAATTTAGCTTTTACTGAAAATAACTATGATGATCCGAGTAATAAAGTTCGTATTGAAAAAGGCCTTAATAATTTAGATGGTGCAGAAGCTTTGGCTTATGCGCGTATGCGTAAGAAGGACCCGCGTGGTGATTTTGGTCGACAAGATCGTCAAAAAGAAGTGATTGTTCAAATCTTAAATAAGATGACTTCATTTAATAGCATTTCAAATTTACCGTCTATCTTATCCGCTGTTCAGCCACACTTAAAAACGAATGCACGAAGTAACGATATATTAGCCATCGCTGGTAATTATATGGGCACTCTAAATAACGTCGAAACTCTCTCATTGAATGGTTATGATGACAGAGAGTATTTCCCTCATTACGGTTTTTCTGTTTATGTATGGCATCCATATGAGGACTCTTTAAAAGAAGTTCAACAGGAGTTAAAGAATCATTTAGAAGCAACGGGAGTACAACCTTCTGAAATCCG
>DAIOTD010000098.1:0-4177 GCA_036752205.1 Atopostipes sp. | reverse complement strand
TGTCCAGTTTGATAAAAACTCTGGACAATATTGACGAATTTTGTCCAGTTCTCATCACAAATCATTCTCTTTTCAGTCCATTTCGCCTAGGCGAAATGTTCCTTCTAACTTTAAAGGAAAAATCTCTGCGAGATTTTAACCGAAAGCATTAAAAAACGAGCCTCCAACACGAGGCTCGTTTCCTTTTTATCAACTTATTTCTTCTTAGCGTACTCTACAGCGATTTGTGCACCAACTTTAGCGTTGTTATACACTAATGCGATGTTTGTTTCTAAACTACGACCGTCTGTTAATTCAACAATCTTCGATAATAAGAATGGAGTAGAATCTTTTCCTTTGATTCCTGCTTCTCTTTCTTCCGCGATTGCTTGGTCGATAATTTTGTTGATTTCTTCTGCTGGAATTTCATCTTCTTCTGGGATTGGGTTCGCAACTAAGATCCCACCGTTGAAACCTAAACCGTATGATGCTTCCATAATGTTTGCAACATCCGCTGCTTCTTCAACTCTTGCATTTAGTTTGTACTCTGATGTGCGTGAGAAGAATGCTGGTAAGTAATCTGTACCGTACCCTAATACTGGCACACCACTTGTTTCAAGGTACTCTAATGTACGTGGTAAGTCTAAGATTGCTTTAGCACCCGCACAGACAACTGTAACTGGTGTTTGAGCTAGCTCTTCTAAGTCTGCTGAAACGTCCATGTGCTCTTCGTAGCCACGGTGAACCCCACCAATACCACCTGTAACAAAGACTTCAATACCTGCTAAATCTGCACCAATCATTGTTGTAGCTACCGTTGTAGCACCTAATGTTTTCTCAGCTAAAACTTTTGCTAAGTCACGACGTGATACTTTAGCAACCTCTTCAGCCGTTGCTAATAATTCTAACTGCTCTTTGTCTAAACCTACTTGGATTTTACCATCAATAATCGCGATTGTTGCTGGGACCGCACCATGTTCACGAATAATATCTTCTGTTTTGTTTGCCATTTCAACGTTCTGTGGGTAAGGCATTCCGTGTGAAATAATTGTCGACTCTAAAGCAACAACTGGTTTTCCTTGGTCTAAAGCTTCTTGTACCTCTGGGTTAATGGATAAGTATTTATTCATTTATTTCGTCTCCTTTAAAAATAGTTGTGTTTTTTCATTATTCAACGTTTCTTCATTTAAATCCATTCGGACAGTTTCTTCCGTTTGAATCGTGTAATAGGCGTTCGTCATTCCAAACTGAATCGAATCTAGAGCAGAGTAACCATTTACAAAACCATAGATGATTCCTGAACTGTAAGAATCGCCAGCCCCTGTAACATCGACTACATTATCTGTTCGGACAGAGAATAAGGTTTCGCGGTCACCTTCTTGGTTTCCGTAGATACTTCCTTTTGCTCCTCGAGTAATTACGACATTTTGGACACCTGTGGCTAACCATCGATCAACGAGCCCTTCAAAATCCTCTTCTGTTTCGACAGATACATCGAAATAAGCTTCTGATTCATCTTGGTTCACAATCAACCATGTCACGCCTGATAAGTCTTCTGGTAAGCGATCCATCTTAGGACCACTAACTGGAATAACAAAGATATCAATTTCAAATTGACGTGCGAGTGTTAGCGTGTACTCAACGGTTTCACGGGGTAAGTTCAAGTCAATCACAAGTAAACGAGCTTCTTGTAAAATGCTTTGGAAGTTTGATAGCCATTCGACCGTCATTTCATCATAAATCTGCATATCTGCGACAGCGAGCTGCATTTCACCGGCAGGATCAATCACTGCGTTATACGTCCCAGTCGCCAAGCCGTTTAGTTGTGTGGTATGTTGCATATTCACGTAAGGTTCCGTTTCTCTCTTAACGAAATGGTAATCCTGATCGTGTCCACCAAGTGAAATTAAACTAACATCCATGTCTAAACGACCAAGGTTCTCAGCAATATTTCGTGCGACTCCACCAACGTTTACAGTCGATACGGACGGATTACTCGTTTGATAAGCTATATTGTCAAACAAGTTAAACTTACGGTCAACGTTCATCGCACCGATACAGTAAATACCCGAGGCACGGTTAATCACGTATGCCCGACCCAGCAAGTGTTTCTTTTGAGTGAGTCCTGAAATGATTGTTGCAACTGTCGACCGCGTTAGTCCCAGTTCATCCGCTATACTTTGCTGTGAAATGAATGGATCCTGTTCGATGATATCAAGAACTCTTACTTCATTCTTATTCAACACGAATTTATCAGCTCCTATCTTTTATTTTTAAAATAACTTTTGTTTGTTTTTTAAACATTTGTTTCAACAATTTAAATATAACACACCGCCTTTTTAAACGCAAGGACTTTTGTTTGTTTTTTAAAACTTTGTTTATCCGGACTACTCTTTAACAAAAATTGTCATAAACTTGACCTAAATCAATTTTAATAACAAAAATTCTGTGTATACTAGTGAAGTAATAAACAAACTTAATAAGCAAAGGATGTTTTATTTTTCACTTTGCTTGTGAAAATAGTTCTTCATTTTCAAACAGAGAGGAAATATGCAATGAAAAAATTTATTGGTTTAGTCGGTACAAACTCCGACAACTCGACAAACAGACGCTTACTCCATTTTATGGCTAAGCACTATGCAGATACAGCAGAGATTGAGATATTAGAAATAGATCACTTACCTCTATGGAATAAACCAACGGACTATTCGGTTTTCCCTGAAGTACAGATTATGTCTGATAAAATCAAAGAATCTGATGGCGTGATTATTGCTACTCCTGAATATGACCATGCACCTACGGCAGCTTTAAACAACGCGCTAGCTTGGTTATCTTATAAAACTTATCCATTCGTAGATATGCCAGTTATGATAGTAGGAGCATCTTATGGAACGTTAGGGTCATCCCGCTCTCAAATTCAACTGCAACAACTACTTGAAGCTCCTGAACTTAAAGCGCATGTGATGCCAAGTTCTGAATTCTTATTAGCCCACTCATTGGAGGCTTTTGATACAGACGGTAATTTAGTCTTCGATCATAAAGTGAAAGAATTAGATGATATTTTTACAAGCTTTATTCAATTCGTTGATATTATTGAGCAATTACCGAATTCACGTGAAATTGGTTCTGAAACAGCTGCTAAATATATTTACGACACTAAATAGATAGGAGATATAAAAATGAAATTAGTTGGATTAGTTGGATCAAATGCGGATAAATCATATAACCGTTCATTGTTACAATTCATAGAAAAAAAATATAACGACCTGTTTGATTTAGAAATTCTTGAAATAGCTGACGTACCCTTATTTAATCAAAGTAATGATCAAACGAACTCTGATGCCATTCAACATTTAAACAAAAAAATTAGTGAAGCAGATGGTGTCATTATCGCAACACCAGAACATAACCGAACTGTTCCTCCTGCTTTAAAAAGTGTGATTGAATGGTTATCTTTTAAAGTTCATCCATTTCAGAATCAACCCGTACTAATCGTTGGTGCATCATACTTTGACCAAGGAACATCTAGAGCTCAATTACATTTACGTCAAATTTTAGAAGCTCCGGGTGTTGGTGCATTTACGTTCCCTGGAAATGAATTTTTACTAAGCTTTGCAACAAAAGCTTTTGATGAAAACAATAACCTAAAAGATCAGAAAACAGTGGAATATTTAAGATCTGTTTTAGAAAAATTCTGTAATTACGTTGAAATTTTAAAAGGTGTTGAAAGGAAAGAAGCTGTGAAATTAAAACCAGAAGATTTACTCGCGACAGGTAAGATTGATACGACAATTGAAGGCCTTGATATGTATGCAGAAGATTGGGTTGAACAAGCTTCCGCTAAAGTTAAAGCAGCAAAAGGTTCAGATTATGTGGAGCTAAACCGTGGTGTCTTAACGGTTGATCAGTTAAACCACTTATTAAACTCTATGCCATTTGAAATTACGTACGCAGATAGTAATAATCAATTTTTATATTATAACAACCATATTCCACGCGAAGAGATGTTGGCAAAACGTCATGTTAGCCAACCGGGTAATCCTTTAGGCGCATGTCACCCTGAGTCCACACATAAAAACGTTTCATACGTTATCCAAGAACTACGTGCTGGTCATGTTGACCACTTCCGTGTGAAAGTACCTACTCATGGACCGGACAAATTTGTCGTTCATACGTACCAAGGACTATATGACGAAGA
>DAIOTD010000097.1:2424-4186 GCA_036752205.1 Atopostipes sp. | reverse complement strand
TTCATGGCAGGAGTTGCTGCAGCATTAACTACAGAAACAAACCAAATTGGATTTATTGGTGGTATTGGAGGCGAAATTATTGACCGTTTCCAAACTGGTTTCGTACACGGTGTTGAATTTGTTAACCCAGATATCGAAGTAGACGTTCAATATGCAAACAGTTTTGGTGATGCAGGTGCAGGACAACAAATCGCATCAATCATGTACCAAAGTGGCGTTGACGTAATCTTCCATGCTGCAGGAGCTGTAGGTAATGGTGTATTCCAGGAAGCACGTAACCGTATGGAAGATGGATCGGATACAAAATTATGGGTTATTGGTGTTGACCGTGACCAAAGTGAAGAAGGTAACTACGATGGTGGTAACTTAACGCTTGGTTCAACAATTAAAAACGTAGGTACTGCAATTGCACAATCAGCAAACGCAGCACTCGACGGTAACTTCCAAGGTGGAGAAAACGTAGCATACGGATTAGACGAAGGCGGAATCGACTTTGTAACTAACCCTGACATGCCACAAGAAATCGTTGATGAAGTTGAAGCAGCGAGAGCTGGTATTATCGATGGATCAATCGAAGTACGCGAATTCACATACTCAAATCAGGAATAAAAAATCTGGTCATAAAAAAGATTAATTTTTTAAGCGCTGGTCGTGTGTGACTGGCGCTTTTTTTAAAGAAATCCTTTTTGATTTGTAAGAAATATTTAATTAGAGAATAAAGGATATAAGAAGGAGGAATTCATTTGGCCACTAGTGATATTGTCGTAGAGATGCGAAATATAACAAAAAAATTCGGTGATTTTACTGCGAATGATAGTATAAATCTCCAAGTTCGTAAAGGGGAAGTTCATGCGCTATTAGGGGAAAATGGTGCGGGTAAATCGACTCTAATGAATGTTTTAACTGGCTTACTTGAACCCACAGAAGGTGAGATTTTAATAAAAGGAGAAAAAGTTGAAATTAATTCTCCGGATGTAGCAGATGCGTTGGGAATTGGTATGGTGCATCAGCACTTTATGTTAATTGATAAATTCTCAGTTGCTGAAAATATTATGCTTGGAAATGAACAACAAAAGATGGGTGTCATTGATGAAAAAACAACTGCAAAAGGAATTTTAGAATTGTCTGATCGTTATGGATTAGCTGTAGATCCTTATGCAAAAGTTCAAGATATTACGGTTGGAGCACAACAGCGTACGGAGATTATCAAAACCTTATATAAGGGAACGGATATCTTAATCCTTGACGAACCAACTGCTGTGTTAACACCTCAAGAAATTGATGACTTGATGAAAGTTATTCGTTCACTTGCAGATGAAGGTAAAGCGATTATTTTAATTACACACAAGCTAGATGAAATTATGAAGGTGGCAGACACTTGTTCTGTTATTCGTAGAGGCAAATACATCGGTTCAGTGGATGTACCAAACTCTTCAGAACAAGAATTAGCTGATATGATGGTTGGACGTTCCGTAAACTTTGCGGTAGAAAAAACTCCAGCTCAACCAAAAGAAGTTATTCTATCAGTACGAGACTTAATTGTTAAAGAAGGACGTGGACTTAACGCTGTAGATGGTCTAAGTTTTGACGTACGAGAAGGTGAAATCCTAGGAATTGCTGGTGTAGATGGAAATGGACAATCTGAATTAATTCAGGCTATTACTGGTTTAACTCATTCAGAGTCTGGATCAATCCATCTAGTTGGACAAGATATCACGAATAAAGCTCCTCGTAAAATTACAGAAACAGGTTTAGGACATAT
>DAIOTD010000097.1:0-2324 GCA_036752205.1 Atopostipes sp. | reverse complement strand
TATTAATGAGTTTTGAATTAGATGAAATTATGAACGTATCGGATCGTATCGCAGTAATGTACGAAGGTAAAATTATTGATATTGTTGATGCAAAAGATACAAATGAGACAGAACTAGGTCTATTGATGGCTGGAGTACCTAAGTCTAAACATCAGTCACACAGTAGAGAGGAGCTTGAAGTATGATTGAAGTAAAATCAGATAGTTTGGTGAAAAAATTATCTGTCCCACTACTTGCCGTATTGTTTGGTTTTCTTGTTGGGGCAATAATAATGTTAATGTTTGGATATAATCCGATTGAGGCTTACTCACATATGATTTTCGGTGTATTCCAAAATCCATACTCAATAGGAGAGGCACTAACACAAGCTACTTTACTTATTTTGACAGGTTTAGCTTTTGATATTGCAAACAAAGCAGGATTTTTCAATATCGGTTTATCTGGACAGTTCTTAGCAGGATGGCTTGCTGCCATTACATTTGCTTTACAATTTCCTGACTTACCACGTATGGTACTTACACCATTAACAATGGTAGTCGGTGTGGTTGCAGGTGGATTATATGCAGGAATTGCAGGTTTCTTACGAGCATACTTTGGAACAAGTGAAGTTATCGTTACAATCATGTTAAACCATACTATTTTACAAATATCGAACTATTTAACAAACTTCGTTATTGGTACGGGTAGTCGTACGCCTAAAATTAGTGCAAATGCTAATTTAAGTTTTCAATGGTTAACAGATCTTACACAATTCTCTCGACTAAATGCTGGATTATTTATCGCATTAATTATCGTTGTGGTATATCAGTGGTTTATGACGAAAACAAACAAAGGATTTGAAATCAAATCTGTTGGTTTAAACCCAGATGCAGCTACTTATGCAGGTATGAGTACTAAAAGTACAATTATTACTTCAATGCTTATAAGTGGTGGACTAGCAGGTTTAGCTGGAGCAATTAACGGAGTTGGAACTTTCGGGAACTTATTCGTTCTTGGTGGGCTACCAGCAGAAGGATTTAACGGAATTGCTGTTGCACTACTAGGTTTAGGTAATCCTTTTGGTATTGTACTATCGGCATTATTATTTGGAGTTCTTCAACAAGGTGCACCAATGATGGCATCACGTGCAGGTGTTCCGAATGAAATGTCTCAAATTGTTATTGCGATGATTGTATTCTTCGTAGGAGCATATTACTTAGTTGAATGGATTTTTGAAAAAGTTGGTCACAGTAAAGCACAGGGACCATCAAGTGCAGATGTTGAAGGAGGCACGAAATAATGGATACAATGAGTATATTACAATTATTAGTAACGAGTTCATTGATGTATTCAACTCCATTAATCTTAACTGCTATCGCAGGTACATTCTCTGAACGATCGGGTGTAGTTAATATTGGTTTAGAAGGAATCATGGTTATGGGAGCTTTTGCTTCAGCAGTATTTAACCTACTATTTCACGAAACTTTTGTAGCAATGAACTTAGGCGCATTTACGCCTTGGATTTCGATGCTTGTTGGTGGTTTCGTAGGTATTTTATTCTCCGTGCTTCACGCAGTCGCAACTGTAAACTTGCGTGCAGATCACGTTGTAGCAGGTACAGCTCTTAACTTACTTGCGCCAGGATTAGCCGTATTCTTAGTTCGTGTTATGTTTGGTAAAGCTCAAACTGGACCTTTAGCTCAATCTTTCGGGATTACGTCGATTCCAATCTTAAAAGACATTCCAGTTATTGGAAAAATTTTCTTTACTAGTGTAACGCCACTAGGCTATCTAGCGATTATATTAGGATTTGTTAGTTGGTTTATCCTATTCAAAACACCTTTCGGGCTACGTTTACGAGCAGTTGGTGAGCACCCTGTAGCTGCAGAAACAGTTGGTATCAACGTGTATCTTTACAAGTATGCAGGTGTTTTAATTTCAGGTTTCTTAGGTGGAATGGGTGGAGCAATTCAAGCTCAAGCTATTTCTAATGAATTTGGTGCATTAGTAATTAGTGGTCAAGGGTTTATGGCGATGGCTGCAATGATTTTTGGTAAATGGAACCCAATTGGGGTAACATTCGCAGCAATTTTCTTTGGTTTTGCTCAAAGTTTATCACGTGTAGCACGTTATATCCCAGTCATTGAAAATGTACCGGTAGTCTTTTTAAACGTTCTACCATACGTTTTAACAATTGTTATTCTTGTAGCATTCCTTGGTAAGTCTGAAGCACCAGAAGCTTTAGGTCGTCCATATGTTAAGAGTAAGTAATTTAATTTAAACAAATAAAAGAGGCTTAAGTGTTGAATCCTACCAGTAAGGCGAACACTTAAACCTCTTTTTTT
>DAIOTD010000096.1:0-4245 GCA_036752205.1 Atopostipes sp. | reverse complement strand
TCGTAGATGTTGCCGAGGTGGATGGTCCGCCGTTTTCCGGTCTTGCCTTCCCGAAGCGACACGACTTGTTTGCCCTGGATCTCGCTCGTTTTGATGTTTAACAGATCCCCGACCCGCAGCCCCGAATTGATGCCTAAGAGAAACAGAATATAATCCCGTTCCCCGCACCACTTTTTCAGGCTCCATTTCATGTCCTCAATCTTTTCCAGCGACCGGATCGGCTGCACATCTTTGATTTCGTTCTGCTTGTTCATGAGAGAACTCCTTTCGATTGGCTGCGGAATTTATTATTTCTAGAAAAACCGATGTAACGAACTACTCAAGGCATTTTGCCCAAAAGAAAAAAGAGCGCCGCCAAGAGAAAGCGAGCCCAGTGGAATCAAGGTTTTGAATGTATCTTTTTTTCTAATAAAATCAGTTTCGCTGGTTTTTCTTTAGAAGTCAATGGAATGGGGGTTTTGAATGTAACTTAATTACCATTAAGTTACATTCAAAATCCTCTTTCTTTGAAAAAGTAAAACTTTTTCAGAAAATGAAAGATACAATAATTATATGTTTATCTCAAGTAAAGGATAGTGATTATGAAAGATTTGAAAAACCTACTCCCAAGTAATAAATTTGATGTGGAACAGGCAAAAAAATTGAAAGACTTAGATAGGAGTCAGGTACTACTCTTGTTACCGGAGCTCATTAATTATACCCAAGATATAAACTGGCCGGTCGCACCAATTATAGTGGAAACTTTATTAAAGTTCCCAATTGAAATTGTACCTTCTGTACAAGCTGTTTTAGCTGAAGATGACGATAGTTGGAAGTGGTTTCTTTTAAACTACTTAGTGAGCAAACTGCCCTTAGATTCAAAATTCCACTTCAAAGAATACTTGATAAGGGTGGCAGAAATACCAACAGAAAGTGAAATAGCTGAAGAACTGGATTACGTATCTAAAAATATTTTAGAAACGATGTAAAATGGAAAGTCCGAAGAGAATATGAGCTATAAAAAAGAAAGGCATATGATTTGTCTTTCTTTTTTTTGTTTACGTTGAATGTAACTTAACTGCACATAACTTACATTCAAATCCTAGTCTTTGCCCCAAAACTTCCACTTGGATTTTGCAGGGGCTTTTTTCAATTCATCCAGATCGGTTTGCAGCTGCTGGACGATGGCCAGCAGCTGTTCTTCACGTTCCTCGCTCTTTTTCAGTTCGGTTTTCATATCAGCAAGCACTTCTGTGTGATCCACCGGATCCGGCAATTGCTGTTTCGGCTGCTGTTGCATGAATTGCTGCAGCTCGCTGATTTTCTGGTTCTGCCCCATGAGCAACTCGACAATCTGATTGAGGGATTGCGGAGCAACCACCAAATCAGTATCTATCCGTTTCACTTCGCCCCCGAACCGTTCCAATAATCGAGCTTCAACTTCCTCGAAATCTGTCCTCTTAATCCCTATTGCTCGCTGGGCTTGAATAGTTTCGGCAATCAACTGGATCCGTTCCACTTGTTCCTCCGTATAAACTCGTTGCTGATTCTGCCGGGGGTCTTTTACCACCTCGCCAAGCCAGCCCCGTTTCTCCCATTCCCGCAGCTGATAAGCTTCCAGATTTAGTTCTTTTACCAATCGACTGATTGGAATTCGCATGTTTTCCCTCCTTAAATTTAGCTTTAATTGAATTTAAATATAGCTTTATTTTATGCTTCTTTTAGTCTGAAAGATACTGATTTAACAGCATTTTTAGAAAAATAAAAAAGAAGCTGCTGATTGATAGCACCTTCTCAACTTTTCCTTATGCGACTTCCGATAATCTGATGATATGTAAACTAAATTTTTATTATTAGACAACAACCATTTTCTATGTATTGCATTTCTATAATAATCAATAGTTTAATGGCAGTCTCTTCTAATGAGGAGACTGCCATTATTTTCAGGTATTAAATTAACTTGTTTTCCTACCAATTAAAATGTCTAAATCCACAGTGACGTTTACTGACTCTTTTTCTAAAAATAACCTTACTTTTTCTTTCGATGCACTCCATGCCAATGGCGTCATGTGCACCAATGATGCGAGTGAAGCTTTATCAAGATTCACCGTGTAGCGTACTTGTTTACTACTTTGGATTTGAAAATTCATATTAAATCGATTCACCGTCTCCGCATTCGAATACAAATGCTTTTCAGGTGCATCAAAAAAAGCTTCTCTTAATTCTTGTAAATATCCATTTCGAGGAACAACCTTAATCACCAGACCATTAGCCTTCAATAACCTGTTAAATTCCGAATAATTTGAGGGAGATAGGATATTGAGAATAACATCAAACTGCTGATCCTTAAATGGCATATTGGCAAGATCTGCTACACACCAAATTTTATTCGAATAATGTTTAGCAGCGGTTTGGATGCCTTCTTTTGAAATATCAATCCCTATTCCAATTACTGATTTGTTAACAGACGACTGGATATCCGTGCATATATTATTAAAATGCGATCCTTCACCAGTCCCAGTATCAAGTAAGAAGAGTTCTTCGTTTTCTGGCATAACCTGCTTTTCCATGACTTCAGTAATTTTTTCACTCAGTGGAGCAAAAAATTTGTCCTCTACAATCAGCTTTCTGCGATACTCAAAAAGCTCTTTACCATAATTCGATCTCACAGGTTGCTTAAGCAAATTCAGAGAACCTTGCTTCGTAAAATCAAATGTATGATGGTTAGCACAAATAAGACTTTTGAATTCAACAGTATGCATGGTCGATTCACAGATAGGACATTTAAAAAGGGATTCAACAGCACCTACATACACTGCACTTCTTATTCTTTTATTTTTTTCAGACAAAAAAAGACACCTCATTCATTCGTTTTATATTGTAAATTGTCAATTCAAGTCGAACGCGGCAAGAAATTCATGAATACCTCAAATGGCGTATTGTAATTCAGTACTTTCCGGGGGACCTGATTGAATACCAGGAGAAAATCCATAGTCTCTTTTTGGGTCATCCGGCTGAAGTCGGTTCCTTTTGGGTACGTGCGGCGAACACGACCATTACTGTTCTCGTTTGTACCGCGCTGGCCCGGCACTCCGGGATCCGAGAAGTAAAATGGAATTTCCAAAGCTTTCTCTACTTCGATCCAATCGTGAAATTCTTTGCCACGGTCGGCGGTGATGGACTTCACCATTTTCTTTGGCAGGTTCTTCAACACCTGAATGATTGCCTGTGCCGTTTCACTGGCCGTCTTCGCAGACAGCTTGTAGACAATCTCAAAGCGGGTGGTGCGTTCTGTCAATGTGAGGATCTGGCTCTTATGCGACTTGCCGATGACGGTATCGACTTCCCAGTGTCCCACTTGGCTTCGTGGCGCTAGGCGCGCATGAATCTTTTTCAGACGGGGCATCTTGCCTCGGGTCTCCACTTCGTTGTTCTTCCGTTTCCGTCCTTTGCGGATCAGGAGCTTTTGGGACAACTTGAACAGGCCGAGAGCAGCGTATCGGTAGATGCTCGAGACACTGATAGGAAAGGGTTTCTTATGCGTTTTCCAGTAACGTCCGACGATGCATTCTGGGGACCAGCCCAGCTTTAGTTTCGACAGGATATAATCGACATCTTCTTGATTGACCGCTCGTCTAGCGCCGCAATTTTCACGTTTCGCTTCGTAATCAGCCTGTGCCAAAAGGGCGTTATAGGGCTTACAGCGTTTCAATTCATAGCTGATTGTGCTCTTGCTTCGTTTCAACTGTCTAGCCATGTAGGACAGCGACTTCTCTTCCAGGCAATAACTCTCGATTAGCACACGTTCCCGTGATATAATTTGGGCATAGCTCATTTGGGGACACTCCTTTAGTTGATTCGCGTTAACTATTGTGTACCCATTTGAGCTATTTTTATTTTCTAGCCGTTCGACTTAATATGATAATCTACATATATAAATGAAAAAGGCATAGACAAATAAACCCTCATCCTAATTCTAAAAAAAGGAGTCGGATCCAAAAGTGGTCTATGCCGATTATTATCTATAGCGAATGAATTGAATAATCATGGAAGTGCCTCCCTTTGACAAAATAGGGATTGTCCCTATAAATAGTTTAACAAGACTTATTATTCTTTACAAAATTTTATTTTTTTAAAATTCCATATCAAACCATAAACTTCTTTAACCGTTCGTAAAAGTACACGTTTTCGAACACCTCAAAAGCAACCGGAAAACAGAAAAAGAACGTTCGTAAATGTGGCCATCCACTTTGCGAACGTTCTTCT
>DAIOTD010000095.1:0-4357 GCA_036752205.1 Atopostipes sp. | reverse complement strand
TAAAGGAGGAATATGTATGACGAACAAAGACAAAATAAAAGGTAAAGTAAATGAAGCAGTGGGTAAATTAACAGACGATGAAAAACAAGAACTAAAAGGAAAAGCTCAACAAAAAGTTGGAGAAGCGAAAGAAAAAGGAAAAGAAATGACGGATGATGTAGCGGACAAAGTCAATAAAAAAGTAGACGAACACGATCGCAAACGTTAAGTCGCTTCAGAGCTATACAACTACTAATATTAAATAAAAATCCACACCAATGGTTATAGGTGTGGATTTTTGTTACTCATAATTTAACACTCACTAAAGGTTATATTATCAAATACTGTCATATGTAGATAGAAAGCATAGTTTTGAAAAAGCATTACACTTTTGTCAAATTTTTTTGAGGGTTATCTTACTAGTACCTGTCAATAATAAAGTAGTTGATAGAAAAAACTAAATATTCAAGACTGTTGTAAGAAATTTGTTTTACATTCCGTCCATAAAATACATTAGTGTTTTTATATAAATCTGTAACCCTCACCAAAACCAATCATACAACGTTTCTTGTTAAAAAACATTCCACATACGATATATAGTAGTTTTAGATGTTTGACCTACAATATAGTGTGTGTTAAATTAAAGACTATAAAATTTAGTGCATTTTTGAAATGGAATTCAGTGAGATTCTGAAACGGTACCGCCACTGTAAGAGCGCAAGCTTAAGTCAGGTCTTTTTCAAGGATGTATCCAATGAACGTGAGTACTTCGAGTTAAAGTGCACAGCCAATCCCCTGGGTATTCGTGTGCCTCTTTCAGGGGATTTTTTTATTCCATCAGATCTCACTGTATGAGAGGTTTTCTGTCATTCCCAACTATTTAATGAACAGGAAGCCGACTGAAAATATCAACACTCCATTATATGATGTGCTAATTTTATTCAATATTTAACTCACCCGTGTAAAAGAAGTCCTTTAGATTTTTTATCCTTAAAATTCCAGGACTACTGCTACTCGTGAGAAAAATTATTTTTTCAATAAATAGGAGTGAAGAAAATGTCTAGAGTTGTTATCTATACAAAAAAGTCGTGTCCAGAGTGTGAACGATTAAAAGCTTGGTTGAGAAATAGCCAAATAGAATATTCAGAAATCAACATTGAGGAAGACAACGAAGCACTTGATTATATCAAGAGCCTTGGTTTAATGAGTCTCCCGCAAGTTTTCATTGATGGAGTCCATCGGCCGCATCAACCCGTCTATAGTGGATTGCTTGAATGGATACATAACGATACAGAAACTCAGTCTGTAGCTAAAGTAATTAAACGAGATGGACAAATAGTGTCTTTTGACGCGGATAAAATTAAACAAGCCATTCAAAAAGCGAACAATGAAACACAAGAGCTCACTCAAGATGAAGTCACACAAGTCGCTCAGACAGTAGTGCTGAAAATCGATAAAGATGTTATTCAAGTTGAAGAAATCCAAGACTTAGTCGAAATTGAGTTAATGAACCAACAGTTTCCTCATACAGCCAAAGCTTATATATTATATCGTGCCAAACAACAACAACTGAGAAAACGTGATATTTTTAAACCCAGAAAACATTTGAAACCTTATGAATATCCAGAACTCGAATCCTATAAAGAAGCTATTCAGCACTCATACTGGCTACATACTGAATATAACTATACAAGCGATGTTCAAGACTATAAAGTAAACGTCCAACCCCATGAAAGAACAGCTATCCGCAATGCGATGCTAGCCATATCACAAGTTGAAGTGAGTGTGAAAACATTTTGGGCAAAGTTATATGATCGTTTACCTAAGCCAGAGCTTGCGAATGTAGGTATGACTTTTGCAGAGTCTGAAGTACGCCATAGTGATGCTTATTCACATCTTTTAGAATTACTTGGTTTAAATAGTATATTTGAAGAGATAGAAGATATTCCAGCTTTAAATCAACGAGTGGATTACTTAAATTCTCATATCCATTATTCAGAGACTGGTTCTGATCGAGATTATGCCATTTCCGTATTACTGTTCTCTGCCTTTATCGAACATGTTTCCTTATTTAGTCAATTCTTATTAATTATGAGTTTTAACAAGCACAAAAATTTATTCAGTGGTATCTCTAACGTTATTGAAGCTACTTCTAAAGAGGAGCAGCTACACGGTGAATTTGGTATTGACTTAATCAACACCATTCGTGAGGAAAACCCTCATTGGTTTGATGATAAAATGGCGGAAGAACTTTACACTTTATGTAGAGATGCCTATGCGTCAGAAAAAGAGGTTTTGGATTGGATTTATGAAGATGGCGAAATCGACTTCATGCCAAAATACACGGTACAAGAATTTATTAAAAACCGTTTAAATAATTCACTCGAAGCCATCGGATTGGAACGTATATTTGAAACGGATGCCGTTGAAGTTGAAAAAACGCTATGGTTTGATGAAGAAATTGTCAGCACAAAACATGTCGATTTCTTTGAAAAACGTTCAGTTAACTACACGAAACGCTCTCAATCCGTTACAGCAGATGATTTGTTTTAATTAAATAGGAGGTAATAGAGATGGAAACAGTAAAAACTAAAACATACAAGCCATTTTATTGGCTAACAGAAGAAAGTCAGATTTTCTTATCAAGAGGCTATTTACAGGAAGGAGAAGACGCGAAAAATCGCATTCGCGCTATCGCTAACCGTGCTGAAGAAATCTTAAAAATAGAAGGATTTTCTGAAAAGTTTTACACTTATATGAGTAAAGGATATTATTCTTTATCGACACCTGTATGGACAAACTTTGGTACAAATCGCGGCTTCCCAATTAGCTGTTTTGGGAGTACACCAGCTGACAATATGGCGAGTATTTTATCGACTGCGTCTGAAGTTGGTATGATGAGTAAATACGGTGGAGGAACGTCAGGCTATTTTGGCCACTTGCGACCACGTGGGGCAGATATCACCAATAATGGACAATCAAGTGGTGCAGTTCATTTTGTGAAATTATTTGAACAAATGACTGACACAGTTAGTCAAGGTTCAAGTCGACGCGGAAGATTTGCAGCCTACTTACCCATTGATCACCCAGATATTGACGAGTTTTTAGAAATTGGTGTTGAAGGAAATGATATTCAAGACGTCAACCACGCAGTCACAGTAACAGACGCTTGGATGACAGAAATGATTGCTGGTGATCAACAAAAACGAAAAGTTTGGGCAAAAGTGCTACAAAGACGAGTTGAAATGGGTTATCCTTATATCTTTTTCACAGATACTGTAAATAATAATAAACCCGAATGGTACAAAGATTATCCAATCACACATTCTAATCTATGTAGTGAAATTGCTTTGCCGGATAATGAAAAATGGTCTTTTGTTTGTAACTTATCTTCTATGAACGCCCTCCACTATGATGAGTGGAAAGACACAGATGCAGTACAAACGATGATTTATTTCTTAGACGCCGTTATGTCGGAATTTATTGAAAAACTAGAAGCGATGCGTGACTCAGAAGATGCTGAGTATAGAGATGCTTTCCACTTCATGGAACGAGCTTATAATTTTGCGACAGAAAACCGCGCACTAGGATTAGGTGTTTTAGGGTGGCATTCATTATTACAATCTAAAATGATCGCCTTTGAATCGGTGGAAGCAAGTTTACTAAACGAAGAAATTCATAAAATAATCAGTGAGCGTGCAAAAGAAGCTTCACAGGAGTTGGCAGATTTATTTGGCGAACCAGAAGTATTAAAAGGTACAGGTTTCCGTAACGCTACAACGATGGCGATTGCTCCAACCACTTCTTCTGCTTTTATTATTGGTCAAGTTTCTCAATCCATCGAGCCTTTATTTAGTAACTATTATGTTAAAGATATGAGTAAAATCAAAACAACCATTAAAAACAAATATTTAGAAGATTTACTGGACAAAAAAGGACAGAACACAGCTAAAGTATGGGATGATATTAAAAATCACGATGGTTCTGTTCAACATCTTGATTTCCTCTCAGAACATGAAAAAAATGTCTTTAAAACGTTCGCAGAAATCAATCAATATGAAATTATTAACCAAGCTAGTGTACGTCAACGTTTCATTGACCAATCACAATCCCTAAATATTATGATTAATCCATCAATGACTACGGCTAAAGAAATAAACCAGCTTCATCTTTATGCTTGGGAAAATGGGATTAAATCTCTTTATTACCAACACTCAACAAGCGCGGCTCAACAATTTTACCGCTCTAGCGTTTGTTTAGCATGTGAAGCTTAATGTGTTATTCAGCTGAAATATAACAGACAGAACCTTAAATTCAATGAAGAACTAAAAAGATTATAAATGTAACATAAAGAAAATAGGTAACTTCCAATTCATTG
>DAIOTD010000094.1:0-4385 GCA_036752205.1 Atopostipes sp. | reverse complement strand
CACCTTCACGTTCGATAAATCCAAAACCTTTTTCTGCGTTAAACCATTTTACTGTTCCTGTTTCCATATTACTTTGTTTCCTCCTCGTGCCTTCGCACAAAATATTTAACATTTTTGCAAGGTACGAATTGGAATGCATAATTATACATTGTGTTTCCTTCCTTACTCATAATGCTAAATTAATATTATCACGCATTTATTTAAACTTCAAGCGATAGCCATACAAATTATTAAACGTTTATTTAATATAGAGACTATAGTCTCTTCACTTTAAAGCAGTCCGTGCTCCTTTAAACTAAAGTATTCTTGGTCACCTATAATAATATGATCAATCACTTCGATTCCCATCATTTCACCAGCTTCTACAATTCTTCTTGTAAAAGCTAAATCTGCTTGTGACGGGTCGGTATTCCCGCTCGGATGATTATGTGCGATAATCACTCTTGCAGCTGAATAACGTACTGCACCTTTAAATATTTCACGTGGATGTGCTACGCTTGTATTAAGAGAACCAACAAAAATGGTGTCATTTTTAATAATATCATTCTTGGTATTAAGGTATAAGGCCACTACATTCTCTTGCGTCAATCCTGACATTTCACGAACAAGATATTCACCTACCCAACTGCTTGAAACAACTGTTCCTTCTTTAATCTGAGATGTTCTGGCAATTCGTCCACCAAACTCAACCGCCGCCATTATTTCGGTTGCTTTAACTTTACCAATTCCGGGAATCGACATAAGCTCTTGAAGCGTACTATGCCGTAAGTCATATAATGAATCGACAGAGTTCAGGACATCACACGCCAAATTCACTACATTCCTTTCTCTTGTGCCTGTTCTTAGAAGAATGGCTAGCAATTCATGGTCAGCTAATGATTTTGGTCCCATATCCATCATTCTCTCACGTGGCCGACCATCCATTGGAATCATTTGAATATTTGTTTTCGTTTTTTGCGGCAAAAAAATCCACTCCTACTGTATATATATATTTATCTCTCTATATATATAATTTGCAATAAAAATGGATTTTCGCGAAATCATTTTAAATTATTTGTTTTTCTCTTCAATATATTGAATGACAGCGTGTAAATCAGGAAGCGTTTCTGTTGCTAAAGCTCTCATTTCATCAGTTGGTTCTAATAAATCTGGAACCCAGATAACGGGTATCTCGGCACCGGTAGCAGATAACAATCCGTTTTTTGAATCTTCAAGGACTAACGCATTTTCTTTGTTCGCAATCCCTGTTTTTTCAAATGCTAGATTAAAAATAGCTGGATCAGGTTTCGCATTCGGTACTTCATCTCCGCCTACGACATCTTTGAAATAGCTACTCACACCTAATCGGTCTAGTAATTTATCGACAAGCTCTCGATGCGTACTTGAAGCAACCACTGCAGTAATCCCTTCAGCTTTCAGATAATCAAGCAGTTCAATTAAGCCTTCCATTTTATCAACTGGACCATTCAGTAAAGAATCTCGGACTAGTCCACCCACTCGATTAAAGTAACGAGTCAGTAATTCTTCGTCTCCGTAAATTTCTAGCATGCCATCAAATTCTTCTTGATAACCTGCACCAATAAATTTTGAATACACGTCAAAAGAATAATCCATGTCTAATTCTTTCGATGCTTGGGTGCCTGATGCGAAGTAAATCTTCTCCGTGTCAAACATTAATCCATCCATATCAAAAATAACAGCTTCAATTTTACGCATAAAATAGTTCGCCCCTTTGTAGTTTTCGTCTATTTTAACTCGTGTAGTTTTGCAATTTGATCTTGCACAGCTTGATGACGTTTTTCGTATTCAGCTTGTTTGTCACGCTCTGCTTGTACAACAGCATCTGGTGCATTTGAAACGAATTTCTCGTTGTTTAATTTACCTTTTGCACGGTTAATTTCACTTTGCCATTTGTCTAATTCTTTCTCTAAACGAGTAATTTCTTCTTCTACGTTAACTAAACCTTGAAGCGGTAAGAATACTTCTGCACCTTTTACAATCGCTGACATCACCTCGTTTGGAACATCAACTTCTGTGTCAATCGTTAGCTCGTCTGGATTACAGAAACGAACGATAAAGGATTTGTTTGCTAATAACATCTCTTTATCTTTTTCAGAGTTTGCTTTAACAATCATGTCAACTGTTTGTGATAGCGGACGATTCACTTCTGAACGGATGTTACGAACAGCTTTAATCAGTTCAATAACAGTGTTCATATTATCGCGCGCTTCATCATTTTCGAATTCTGGATGTGAAACTGGGTAAGCCGCTGTTACAATTGATTCCCCTTCATGTGGAATGTGTTGCCAGATTTCTTCTGTTACGAAAGGCATAATTGGGTGTAACAATCTCAGTGTTTGATCTAATACGTAAGTTAAGATACTACGTGTTGTACGTTTCTGACTTTCTGTACCTTCGTTTAGAATTTCTTTCGACATTTCAATATACCAGTCACAATAGTCGTTCCAGATAAAGTTGTAAAGTGCACGTCCACCTTCACCAAATTCAAATTTTTCGAATTGTTCTGTAACATGTTCAACTGTTTCATTTAAACGAGCTAAGATCCATTGATCCGCTAGAGTTTTTTCACCTTCTAGTGAAATATCTTCGTACTCAAAATCTTCTAAGTTCATAATAACGTAGCGACTTGCGTTCCAAATCTTATTGATGAAATTCCATGATGAATCCATCTTTTCATAACTGAAACGAACGTCTTGACCAGGCGCCGAACCGTTTGATAGGAACCAACGTAAAGCATCCGCTCCGTACTCTTCAATGACATCCATCGGGTCAATTCCGTTACCGAGTGACTTACTCATTTTACGACCGTCTTCATCTCGAATTAAACCATGTAGTAATACATGCTCGAATGGACGCGTATCTGTAAATTCCAGTGATTGGAAAATCATACGAGAAACCCAGAAGAAAATAATATCGTATCCTGTTACTAACGTGTTTGTTGGGAAGTAACGTTGGAAATCACGATTATCTGTATCAGGCCAACCCATTGTCGTAAATGGCCATAGAGCTGAACTAAACCAAGTATCTAAAACGTCTTCGTCTTGCGTCCAGTTTTCGGCATCTTCTGGTGCAGTTTCACCGACGTATACTTCACCTGTTTCGTTGTGGTACCAAGCTGGGATTTGATGTCCCCACCATAATTGACGAGAGATAACCCAGTCATGCACATTTTCCATCCAGTTTGTGAATGTCTTTTCGAAACGCTCTGGCGCAAAATGAATTTTGTTATCAGTCTTTTGATTTTCTAATGCTGCTTCAGCTAATTCATCCATTTTAACAAACCACTGAGTCGATAGTCGAGGCTCTACAACAACACCTGTACGTTCAGAGTGACCAACACTGTGAACCATTTTTTCAACTTTAATCAGTAGTCCTTCAGCTTCTAAGTCTGCAATTACATTTTTACGTGCTTCAAAGCGGTCTTGGCCTTCGTATTTACCAGCAGCTTTATTCATTGATCCGTCTTTATTCATAACGTTTAAGCGCTCTAAGTCGTGACGGTTACCTACTTCAAAGTCATTTGGGTCATGAGCGGGTGTAATCTTAACAACCCCTGTACCAAACTCCATATCAACATAGTCATCCGCTATTACCGGGATTTCACGGTTCATTAACGGAAGCATAACTGTCTTACCGATATATTCTTGGTAACGCTCATCTTCTGGATGAACGGCAACGGCCGTATCTCCTAGCATCGTTTCAGGACGAGTCGTTGCGATTTCAAGGAATCCACTGCCATCCGCTAGCGGATATTTCATATGGTAGAATGCTCCATTAATATCTTTATGATCGACTTCAATGTCAGACAATGCCGTCATTGCTTTTGGATCCCAGTTAATAATGTATTCCCCACGGTATATTTTCTTTTTATTATATAAATCCACGAATACTTTTGTTACCGCATCGTTTAAGCCTTTATCTAATGTGAAACGCTCACGTGAGTAGTCAACAGATAATCCAACTTTTGCCCACTGGTCACGGATACTTGAAGCATACTCTTCTTTCCAATTCCAAGCTTCTTCCAAGAACTTCTCGCGTCCGATTTCATGACGGTTTGTCCCTTGTTCAGCTAAACGTGCTTCAACTCGCGCTTGTGTCGCAATTCCTGCGTGGTCCATCCCTGGAACCCAAACTGTATCGTAACCTTGCATACGTTTTTGACGGATAATAATATCTTGTAAAGCCGTATCCCATGCGTGTCCCAAGTGTAATTTACCCGTTACGTTCGGAGGTGGAATAACAATCGAGTATGGTTCTGCGCTATCATCTTCACTCGGTTTAAATAGATCTAATTCTAACCACTTTTCATATTTACCAGCTTCTACTTCATTCGGCTGATACTTTGTTGACATTTCTATTTCCTT
>DAIOTD010000093.1:0-4392 GCA_036752205.1 Atopostipes sp. | reverse complement strand
GATTTTTTACGTATGAGTAAAGTACTAATGGATTGGAATATTTGAATTTAAGGGATAAAGGAAGGTGGTACGCGTGGGAAAAATAACACAAACAATAGAAGAAACGGTAAAGTACATGTGGCGAAACAAAAAGAATCGATTATTTATGAGCATTATGCTTGTGCTGATGGTCGTATATGTCATCGTTTTTGCGCCACATTTTAATAGTGAATATGATTTGGATATGGATGAATTACATACCGAGATGCTTGGGAATCAAGCGCAAGCGGAAAGTGCGAAAGCTAATGGTTTAATTACTCCTAGTATTATGACACAAACGACGGCTTACATAGAACAACTCTATCAATTTGGAACGGAGCGAGAACTGTACACAACAATCAAGCAGGGCGACTTACAACGATACTTAGAGATTCAAGATATGAATCCACCACAAGATAGGGAGACTAGTTTATCGACAATGTTTTACAGTATTTTTGGCATGGAGCCACTCTCATTAAAGAGTTGGGCTTATCGTGAAAAAATACCTGAACTCAATTTCCACATTGTTCATGAGATTACGAGTTTACAACAGATTCATCTTTTCTTGATTGGGGCTGGTCCGTTGATTTTATTAAGTGGACTTATTTTTATGATTAGTGACGTGCACACAAAAGATCTCTCTTTATCTTCACAAAAATCTGGGATACCGCTCAACTGGTCAGGATACTTGTTTATTCAGGGGATATCGGCTTTAGGATTTGTTGTGGTGTTTTATGCGATATTCTTTGGTTTATTTTACTTATTGAATGGTGTGTTACACGGATTTGGTGGCCTACATTATCCCATTAGCTTTCCTCAAGAAACAATCGGTTGGTTTCTAGTGCGTACTCTTCCCTTTATTTTCTTATTATTTATATTATTTACACGCTTAAATACGTTAATCAGTTTATGGTCTCGACAAGCCGTTGTTGCGATGGCCGTATTACTCTTTATTGTCTTTTCATCCAGTATTTACTTAGACAACTTTACAGGACAAATTGTACCGTTCAACCTAGGTTTATTGCCGATGAGCTATATTGATTTTGGAAGCGTCATCAATGGCATGCACAACTTATTACCTGTATTTAACGGTCTGACTGTTTATTCAAGTGGTTTACTCGTTTTGGGTATCACAATTATAGGTGTTGAAATCATGTTATTCATTTCCGCTAAACGAGTAACGCGTCAGAGATTCATGGTAAAGGGGGCAAATTAAATGAAAAACACTCTATACTGGACGGGTTTACGGATTATAAGAGATCGTAAATTTAAAGTCTTACTATTTTTATTCTTTGCATTTTTTGCTTCATTTTCTTTAATTTATCGTCAACAAAATGTGACATTCCCTTATTCCGAGATGAAAAAAGAATACCATGATGAACGCCAAATTTATCGGATGATTCCAAGTGATCATTTTGAAGGGGAGCTCGGGCAAGAGGTTCAACAGCGTTTAGGTAGTAATTCTGTTGCACTAGGTGTTCAAAGTTTCTGGTTACAAATGGAAGAAAAAGGAAAAGAAGATGTACTCAGTATTCTTCCAGATTATACAGAAGTAGGACAAACATTGGTCGACAATAACTTGTTTTTACACGATGCGACAGAGTTTGGTTCGCATGATTTGCTGGTTCAACGCTACTTACCGCCATTAGAGGAAGTTCAACAAGAGTCTCGATTTTTCGATGCTTTATCTGAAAGCGGGCTACGAGTGGAATGGAACTATTTTTCGGCTGCACAAGTGGTGAAGGCAGAAGTTGAAATGATTTCAGGTATTTTTCTGTTTTTATTTATTGCCTTATTAGCTGCAGATTCTTTCACTAAAGATCACGTCAACCATTGGAGTGTCACGCATGGACTTCCAGTACCTTGGAAGATAACATGGCGTGTGCGAAGTGGGTATATATTTAGCTTGTTTTGGCTAACGATGTTCGTTGGTTTAAGTATAAGTTATCTTGTTGGACGACTGATTGATACAAGCGGTAGTTTAAATTATCCAACTGGTCTTTATTTCGTAGATGGGATTCAATATATTCCCATGTGGCAGTATCTGGGCATCCTATTAATTTTATCCATGCTGTTAAGTTACGTGCTCATATTACTGACGACAGGTTTGAGTTGGTTTATTCGAAATTCTTATTTAACCATTTTAACGATTATCACCTTGTTTGCTTTACCGCAGATCTGGTATTTCGCACCGGCACTGACGAGTTGGCAGCCTTCCTTATACCTAAATGTTTTTGGAGTGGTTAATGGAACAACAGCTGCAATGACTGGTATATCTAATGTTGTTTGGTGGAAAGCAGCGATTATTTTTATCGTGTTGATTATTGTGCTGGAACTGATTTTTGAAGTGGTCTTTTCAAGAATACCGACGCAGACTACTGGATTAAAAAGGAGAGTGCTAACGTGACTTTAGAAATTAAAAATTTGAACGTGTCTTATGGTGATTTTGAAGTTTTAAAAAATGTATCGTTTAAGTTAGAAGATGGACAGATTATTGGACTGGTGGCTCCAAACGGAACAGGTAAAACGACGATGTTCAATGCGATTATGCGTTTTATACCGATTCTTGAAGGCGAAATTTTAATCGATAATATTTCCTACTCACCTAGTGATAAAGATGTATTGGCTCTTCATCAAAAAATTACTTTCTTTCCAGATCAAGCAGACTTGTTTGAGAATTTTTCAGGCAGAGAACATATTAAAATGTATGCTCAAATGTGGTCGGGACGAGTAAAAGATATTGACGGGATTATTGAACGTTTGCGGATGGCACATTATGTAGACCGTAACGTAGAGGAATATTCGCTCGGTATGCGCCAACGTTTATGCTTTGCGATGATGGTTGCGGCGAATACACCAATAATGCTGATGGATGAAGTGATGAATGGGCTCGACCCAGAGAATGTTTCGTTGGTTTCAAGTGTATTAATCGAATTACGTAGAGACGGTAAAATTATTATGATAGCTTCTCACTTACTAGACAATTTGGACGAGTATGCGGATCAAGTTTTTTTCTTGAAAGATAAACGCCTACATGAAATTACAAACTTAAACGAAAATCGTCCACTCTATTTTCTAGTGGTTTGTACAAAAGATGAAGTAGATATGTTAGAACAAGAAGGATTTTTAACAAAGAATGCGTATCATATTGATGGACAACTATTATGTATCCCGTTAGACGATTTAGGAACCGAACATGAAATTGCACTCTACAAAAGAGTTCGACAGCTGAATTCTGAAAGTATTGAGATAGCACCATTAGGAACGGCTGAGCAGTATGCTATTTTATACGATTTGCCAGTCTATTCTTATGATAGGAGTGAGTAGAATGGCGATAAAGAAATTACGATTTTTATGTTTAACTAGTCTATTACTTATCATAAGCGGATGTAGTTCTTTCACAGGAATCCGAACGCCATTATACGATGGAGAACCTTTTATTCCACAAGAAGAGGAAATCGCAGCTTATAATGAAAGTCGCGAAATATTAGGTGAAACAAAAGAGTTGTATCTGCCGGAAACGTTTAGTGAAGATATTTTAAAACCGTCAATAGACTACATAGACCATGAACCTATTCTACTGGAGGAAGGAACCTACACAGTTGGTGTAGATATACCCGCAAGTCGTGTGACGCTTTTTGGTGAAAAGAATGATCCCAGTATGATAATTGATTTTAATGTAGATCCTTTTGCACCAGCGAAACCGGAAGAGTATGAAGTAGGAACGATGACAATTCGCGACGAAAATGGACATTTCTACTTTGAGAATATGTTCCACAAGCATTATGGTGTATTAGTCACACAGGTTGATTTTATTGAAGGGCATACGATTGAAATTATAGGTAATAACCCTAAAGTTGTCGTTTTTTTTGATGAAGTTATTCCTGAAGACCCTTATATCTTTGATACGAGATGGGAAGATTATATCGCTGGGCTAGAGGCTGAAGGTATTGAACTGGTAGAACATTCTGAAGAAGACCTATCGGACATACCTGGAATTGACCCATCATTATTCATTCAGGAACAGCCGATTGTCATTTCAGAAGAAGAACAAACCGTGAATATCAATGCAGGAATCTACGAGGTTGGCGTCCATCTAGAAGCTGGAACGTATGAAGTGACCGAAGAGTCGGTCCCAAATCATACAGCGATGTATTTATTTAGAGATCATATAGAACCTAAAGTTATCGATATATCGAAGAACATTTATGGTGTTGGACAAAATCTTTTTTTTATGAATTCAAATCAATTGGATGAGGATAAACCAATTATTGAGTTAATCGATGGGGATAAGATTTATCCGCATTATGTAGGTCACATGCTACTAACAAAAATTGACGAATAAAAGGAAGTTGGAGAATAATGACAAGTTGG
>DAIOTD010000092.1:0-4504 GCA_036752205.1 Atopostipes sp. | reverse complement strand
CTCATTTTATTTCGAAATTAAATACACTTTTGTTTGTTTATTTAGTATTTTCGAATAAAAATGAATGACCGCATAATATTTTCTCGTGTTTTTCCTTTCTTCTTGTTATGCTCTTTATGGTGAAATGGAGTGTGAGAATAGTTGAATACAAATTATGATATAAAATGGACAACCGATACGACATCCGCTATTTATAAAGATGCCTTAAAAATACGTTATGCAGTCTTTGTTAACGAGCAAGGTGTTTCAGAAGAAGAAGAAATTGATTCGCTAGAAGATAAGACAGAACATGTCGTTTTATATGTAGATGGCAAACCTGTTGCCACAGCGCGCATTTATGATTTAGGTGAAAATACATTTAAAGTACAAAGAGTAGCCGTGCTCAAAGATGCTCGTGGTATGGGTTATGGTGCCGTCATCATGACGGAAGCTGAAAAAAGAATCCAGGAATTAGAAGGACAAAAAATCACATTAGGCGCACAAAATTCTGCGATTCCTTTTTATGAAAAGCTCGCCTATAGCGTTGAAGGCGAAGAATTTATGGACGCGGGTATCCCACATCATACGATGAGTAAAAACCTGTAACAAAAAAGCTTCCCCTTAAGGAAGCTTTTTTCGTCTTAATAATTCTTCTCGTTTCAGTCGGTTTGCCTTTAAGCGTTGGTCTCGTTCGTCCGGTAGATTTTTAAGTAATCGAAGCTGATTATCGAGCACTTCCACTAAAAAAACATCCCCCGTATTAGCATTGCTCGGTAAGTCTTTTAAAGGGATGTGGAAGGTTTTCTCTAAATCCTCCACTATAAAGACAGCTAAATGACCAATCTTTTCTTCATATACTGCTTTCATCTTATCACCTTTCCGTTTCCACACTTACTTCGCCTACTTCATCAATATAGATGGAAATTGTTCCAAGCTCATCAGTTCCGTATACGGGTGCCCCATAATCTTTTACTCGATCCAATGTCTCTTGTGTTGGATGGCCGTAAGAATTGTTAACACCTGCTTGATAAAAGACTAATTCAGGTCGCACGGCATTTAACCATTTTTCCCCACCAGAATTAGCTGCTCCATGATGACCAAGCATCATAATATTGGATGTCAACTGACCACCACGATCGATTATTTCGTTTTCGCGTGCAATCGAAGCATCTCCTGATGTCATAAAAGACAAGTCGTCAAAGGCTATTCGAGTCACTATCGACTCATCATTTGCATCTTTACCTGGACTATTCGGTGCCGGGTGAAGGACCTCTATATTAAAAACACCCCGTGTAAAGGATTCTCCCGCTTTTGGTTCAGCATATGCGGCGTCCGACTGTAAAATAGCGTCTAAAACATTTGCATAGACTTTAGACGTACTATCCACACCATTCATCCAAACTTCTTTTACATCAAAGAATTCTAAAACTAAATCTCCATGTCCAATATGGTCAGCATCATTATGCGTAAAAATCAGCAAATCAATTTTATTGCCTAGACCAATATAAGAATCTAAGTAAGAAATAATTCGTTTTTTAGAATCATCATAACGACCGGTATCGATTAGAATGGATGTATCATCTCTACCAATCAGCAAGACACTCGAACCTTGACCCACATCGAGAATATGAATCTGACTCAATCCATCCGTATTCTGTTTATCCCCTCGAGAAGTTAAGTTAATATCGCCAATTTGACGTTCGAATCTTGACCCCGCATCTTCAAATTTATCGAGAATCGTTTGCAGGGTAATATCTTTTCGGCCAACAAGATAGCCACTTATAAATATGAGTAAAACAACAACTAACCCAATCGTACCTTTTAGCCGTTGCTCACGTTGTTTTTTTGTTAATCGTTTTCTTTTAGCCAACCTTTTCACTCCATCTATCGATTTACAATTGCTTGCATATCCTCTGGTAAAGGAGCTGAAACTCTTATCTCTTCACCGGTAAAAGGATGCGTAAATCTATACTCTTTACAATGCAAAGCTTGGCGGTCCAGCCACTCAAGCGAACCACCGTATAAATCATCCCCTACTAATGGATGACCTATATGAGACATATGAACACGAATTTGATGCGTTCTTCCGGTGTGTAATAGTAGCTCAACATGGGTCAAATCATCTTTTAACAAATCTAATACTTTGTATTCTGTCAAAGACTCTTTTCCTTCCGGAGCAACCATCCGCTCGATTATCGAATGCGGTGAGCGAGCTATTGGAGCATCTATCATGCCCTTCATTTCACTGGTGTGTCCTTCTACGATTGCCTCATATACCTTTATTAACGTGCGTTCTTCTAGTTGTTGGCCCATCATCGAATGAGCCAATGTATGTTTCGCAATCAACATCACACCACTTGTATAGCGATCTAAGCGCGTCACAATATGGACCACTTTATGCCGATAGTCATTTTCAATGAAATAGTTTTTCACGCGACTCGCAACGGTATCCCCACGGTGTGCAGGTGATGGCACTGAAATAAGTCCAACCGGTTTATTAATAATCAAATAATGGTCATCTTCAAATAGAATATCTAATGGTTCAGCGGTCGTCTCCAAATTTGGATTCGGCTCCTCTATCGGCAACTTTAACTGCACACTGTCGCCTGGCTCTAACGGCTCTCTTACACGGACTTCATGACCATTAACTAGGAAAAAACCGCCATGAAACTTTGTACGTCCGATAATTCTTCTAGAAATTCCTTTGTCGGTTAAAAAATCTTTTAAGCGATCAGGATCTCCCTTTTCTACAATCCATTGTGCTGTCATACTAATTTTTCTCTCCAATAAACGATTCACTTACGCGATCCCAAAAATTTAAATGGCGATAGCGTGCAAAACGGATAGACTCATCCGCTATTTTAAAATGGACCTCTTTTACATCCGGCTCACGCGTTGTAATATGATCCAGAGTTATTAATAATTCATTTGATTCACTTGAACGAATGATTATTTCTTCATCCTTCGCAATAACCAGAGGTGAACTCAACGTACGATAAACACGGTTATTGATTGAAGCAATTTCAGATAACTGTAACGCTTCGATACGCGGATGTAATACCGCTCCGCCAACTGATTTACTATAGCCGGTTGAACCTGTTGGCGTTGAGACACACAAACCGTCTCCACGGAACCGTTCAAAATGCACATCGTTAATATACACATCACTAACAAGTGTACCACCAGTCGTTTGAACCGTCGATTCATTCAATGCTAGAAAATTATTTTGAGCTCGGTCTCCTTCATACACAACGGTCACATCCAATAATGGATACGAAACATACTCACCATCGTCGTTTTTCAAACTCTCCACTAATGATTCCAACTCATACTCGCGCCAATCAGTATAAAAACCTAAGCGACCAGTATGAACACCAATAAAACGAATGGAATCCAGTTGATGAGCATAGCGATGGAATCCAGAAAGTAATGTTCCGTCACCACCGATGGTAATCAGAATATCGGGGTTAACTTGATTAAGCTCAATCTTTTCTTTTTTTAATAATTCTTGTAATTTTTTCGCAACTTTCACTGAAACAGGTTTATCATTATTTTGAATCGCAACTTTCATGAAAAATGCTCCCATCCACACTATTATCTATTCTAACTCTCATTTACATACACCAATCATTGTAACATAAGTCATCCTTTTTCTGTGAGCAAGTCTCATTTAATTTTCAAAGCCTCCCCTTTGAATAAGATTCATAACCCTTGACACAAAGTCTAAACAACTAAATAATAAGAGTAAGATCATTGGGGTGAAATGGGGGAGTAAAATGCTGGATATATTAACCTTTAATTTAAACGAATTGAATGTCATCACGATTATGGTTCGAGTCTTTTTAGCCATCTTTATAGGAGGACTCATCGGAACAGAGCGAGATATGAGACAACGTTCGGCTGGAATCCGTACGCATATGTTAGTCTGTTTAGGTGCTGCCATTGTGATGATGACCAATGAATATATTTATCTAGAAATGGGTGATGGAAATATTGATATCACACGAATGGGTGCTCAAGTCGTAAGCGGGATAGGTTTTATCGGTGCCGGTACAATATTGGTCACACGCGATAACCGCATCAAAGGACTAACCACCGCAGCCGGATTATGGGCCGCAGCCGCCTTAGGATTAGGAATCGGTATCGGTTTTTATGAAATGGCTGTAATAGGTGCCATCGCAATTGTCGGTATTATGATTGTTATGAAACCTTATAGAGATTTCATCCAAGACAGAGCATCACAATCAGACTTAACGCTAATGATTCACTCAAACGATGGTTTCTCTAGTTTCCTCGACTTTTTAAGTCATCATACCATTCAGATTACCGATCTTCGAGTAGAAAATGAAGTCTTTCAAAATGAGAGCGAACATCAAATCATCTTTCTAGTTAGTTTAGAACTCGGCGAAAAAATTCATAAAGACGAAATCATCGATAAACTAAATCAATACGATGAGGTTTTACATGTGTTTGAAATATTGGATGCCTTATAGTAAAAGTTTAAAAAAGAGCAATCCCCTAAAAT
>DAIOTD010000091.1:0-4523 GCA_036752205.1 Atopostipes sp. | reverse complement strand
TAATTTTACGGAGTCTGTTATAATATTGGCTTTACCTTGTGTGATATTTGTCATGATGATTCTCCCATCCTTAATTAATCAATCATAATATTATCACGAATTCGAAGCAATAGCAATTATTTACGTTATCCTCGTCATTAGCTTAACTTTCGCATACCTAAATCAGTCGTAATTCCAATCAGTGTATCGCCTTTAGATACCGTGTATTCCGGTCCGAACTCAATAGAGAAATCAGTTGTCCCTGCTGTTTGGATAGCAATAATATTCAGCTCGTAATTTTTTCTGAAATCAATTGCATCAATTGTTTTTCCAATCCAAGTTGTCTTAGTTGGAAATTCGATAATATTATAGTTACTGTCGAGTTTCATTAATTCATGAACAGTTGGGTTAGCGAGCATCATGCCAACTTGTTGCCCCATTTCAACCTCGGGTAAAATCACGCGAGTCGCGCCAACTTTTAATAAGACTTCTTCATAATCTTTATTTTTTGTTTTAACCGTTATTTTAGGCACGTTGAGTTTCTTTAAGTTTAAAATAGCTAAGATAGAGTCTTCGAGACGTTCAGCAGATGCGATAACAACTTCATCACAATCCCCAAAACCCGCTTCACTCAGTTGATCCAATTTTGTAAAATCACCTTGAACCGCTAATGAAACCTCATCAATTACTTCCTCTAAATGATTAATATTTTTGTCCATAACCATCACATCAACATTATTTTTCGTGAGTGTGCTTGCGACAGATGTACCAAATAAACCTAATCCTAAAATCCCAATTGTTGAAGCTTTTTTCATCATTTTTCCCTCTTTTAGTGTTGGACTTTATCCAACTAGTATATTCATATCTAAATATTTTATACGTGATTCATGTTTGTTCTTAGCAAATGACCATAGGAATGTGAGTAATCCGACTCGTCCAATGAGCATTAATAAAATAAGAAGCATTTTACCGATAAGCGTTAAATTTGGTGTTAATCCCATTGTTAATCCAACGGTACCTAAGCAAGAGAAGACTTCAATCATAATATATTCAATACCAAATCCTTCAGGAATCGTTTCAGTATTCAATAAGATAAAGGTTGCAATCGCTGAAATCATTACACCCGCACCAAAAATAAAGAAGGCTCGCTGAATCGTATCTCTTGAAATGGCGCGATTTAAGATACGAGGGCTTTCACTTTTAATGGAACGATAAATAACAAAAACAATAACAACTAGAGTAGTGACTTTAATTCCGCCTCCAGTTGAGCCGGATGAGGCGCCAATAAACATGAGAACAATGGTTGTAAATAAACTGCCTAAACTTAGTTGAGCATAATCAATATTCACATAACCCGCAGTACGTGGAGTGACCGATAAGAAAAAGTAATTGGCTAAACGATCACTAAATGATAGGTGATCAAAATTCCCAGTGCCACTTTCAGTCAACCAAAAGAGTAGGGTACCAATAACCCAGAGTGATATCGTAGCCGTTAAAACGATTTTAGAGTAGTTTCCAATTTTACGCTTTTTACGGTAGTTTAAAATATCTTCCCAAACAATAAAACCAAGTCCACCTGACATAATTAAGCCAGCGATGACAAGTAAAATAAATGAATTATCTTGATACTGAATGAGGCTGTCGCCGATAATATCAAAACCGGCATTACAAAATGCAGAAATACTATGGAAAAATGAATAATAGATTCCCTCTGCCCAGCCATAATCTGGGATGAACACAAAGGATAGTAAAAATGCACCAATTGCTTGAATGGACAAAGCAATTTTAAGAATGGTACTTACTTTCACCGTCAGTTTATCACTACCACTGAGGGATAAGGATTCCGTCACAACTTGTCTAGCCTTTAGATTTGGACGTCCCACTAAATAATTATAGAAGATCACCCAGATGGTCATAAAACCTAGACCACCAATTTCGATAAGCGAAATAATAATCGTTTTACCAATATAATTCCAATGTGCTGCTGTATTGAGAGTGACCTGACCCGTTACGGCAGTGGCTGAAGTGGCTGTGAATAGCGCATCGATAAATGCTGTCCAATCGCCGCTTGCGGATGAAAAGGGTAAACTGAGTAATACGCCTCCAGTAAAAATTAATGAAGCGTAAGCCAAAACAATCGTTTGAGGTATAGACAACTTATTTAATAATTTTGACATAATAGCACCTGATTTTCATAATATTCATTACCCTTAATATACTCCTTTATGCTCTAAGAATCTTGTCAGAACATTCAAAGATTAGAGAATAATACGCCTCATTTTCATTAAAGTCAATATAAAAACAAGCCAGACTTGATGATCTGACTTGTTCGCATAAACGATTTAATTTTGCGTTATTTTTAATAATCGTTGACGTCCGGCATCCGTTGTCACACCTATAAAAATATCGCCCTCACTTACAGTATAGGATGGTTTAAACTCGATGGTGTAATCAGTCGAATCTGTCGGTTGAATGGCAATAATGTTAATATCATATTTGTTTCTGAAATCAATTTCAATAATCGTTTTTCCAACCCAACTATGACTTGTTGGAAATTCAATAATGTTATAGCGATTATCTAAAGACATTAATTCATGTACCGTCGGATTCGCTAACATATTAGCAACTTGGACACCCATTTCAACCTCGGGTAAGATAACGCGAGTTGCGCCCACTTTTAATAAAACTTCTCGATAATCTTTGTTTTTAGTCTTAACGGTAATGTCCGTCACATTTAATTTTTTTAAATTTAATATGGCTAAAATAGTGTTTTCAAGTCTTTCGGCTGATGCAATTACGACTTGATCGCAATCGCCAAATCCAGCTTGAGCTAGCTGGTCAAACTTAGTGAAATCTCCTTGTACAGCCACAGCTACTTCATCGACAACTTCTTCCACATGGTCCATATTCATATCCATTGCGATAACGTCAACATTTACGCCTGCTAATGTTCGAGCGACGGATGTTCCAAAAAGACCAAGTCCTAGCACGCCAATCGTATTATTCATGTCTGCTTCCTCCAATATTATATTTTGCTATCCCACTAAGAAATTCACTTTAGGATAGTTTAAACGAGATTCTCTTTTGTCACCAATAATCGACCATAAGAAGGTTAAAATGCCAACTCGTCCAATGATCATTAATATAATAATAATAAATTTACCGGGCACAGTGAGATGTGGCGTTAGTCCCATCGATATTCCAACAGAGCCTAAAGCTGAAACGACTTCTGTCACAATATACTCACTTCCGATTCCTTCCGGTAACGTTTCGGTTATGGATAATGCAAACGTACCGGCTACCACGAGAAAAGCAGCAATCGTAAAAATGAAAAATGCTCGCTTCACTGTATCATCTGAAAGAGTCCGATTAAAGACTGTCGGCTTTCGCCCTTGGAAAAAGCGCACGATGGTAATCACAATGACAGCTAATGTAGATACTTTGATTCCACCACCTGTTGAACCAGATGACGCACCGATAAAAATTAAAAAGTTTGTAAGGATTAAACTACTAAAGGATAAATGCGTGAAATCAATATTTGTAAAACCTGATGAACGCACAGTCACCGACAACATAAGATAATTAAGAAATTGATGTCCGGGATCTAAGTCAGCAAATGCTGCTGTATTTCGCTCACTTAACCAATAGAAGAGTGTACCTAAAATATGTAAACTGCCTGTTGTTATGAGGACAACTTTCGTATAAATACTCAATTTCTTCTTTTTACGATAGTTTAAAATCTCATCCCACACGATGAATCCGAGTCCACCAGTAATAATCAACAACATCGATACAATTAAAACATACTCGTTCGTCTGAAAATCTCGCAGACTCGTCGAAAACAAATCCAATCCGCCATTTGTAAAAGCAGAAACACTATGGAAAATGGAGAGATAACTACCTCGACAAATGCCATATATAGGCATAAAATAGAATGCAAGCAAAATCGCACCAGCTGCTTGTACGACTAAAGCAAACCGTAAAATCGCCCATACTTTATCCGTCACACTCTCACTCGATGTTAAGTCAAATGACTCAGACATCACCATTCTCGATTTTAAATTCGGTCGCCCAATCAGGTTTTGATAAAATAAAACCCATATCGACATAAAACCGAGTCCACCAATTTCAATCAGAAAGAGTAGAACGGTTTTACCGAAAAAGCTCCAATAAGTTGCTGTATCTAAAATCGTTACACCTGTTACAGTGACAGCGGATGTAGATGAAAAGAACGCATCCAAAGACGATGTCCAAATACCTTCAGCGGATGAAATGGGAAGGGATAGTAAAATCGCCCCCACTAAAATCAGTATGCTATAAGCTCCAACGATAATTTGTGGAACAGACATTTTTTTTATGTAATCAATCATATAACACCTACCCATTTATACTCCTTTAAATATACAATAAAGGGACAGAATATGCATTAATATCAAGTGATTTCTTCCTATTAAAGAAAAACACCCACGCTAGGCATGGGTGAATGTATCCAATCGATTCAATTATTTTTCGGTTACAAGTTGTTTGTCACGAACTGCAAGAGC
>DAIOTD010000090.1:0-4604 GCA_036752205.1 Atopostipes sp. | reverse complement strand
GATTTTCTTAGACTTCATTGTTTTTTAGTTAAATTATTGATACCATAGTTCAGAGTATTATGATAAAATACATTAGTATGCTTACAAGCAAAATGAGATACGTAAATATATAAAAGACATGTAATTTAATTTAAGGAGCTAAAAGAGATGGTTCAGTTTTTAAAGAAAATGTTTGACACAGACCGCCAAAGCTTAAAGCGTTATGGAAGTACTGCGGATCAAATCGAAAGTTTAGCAGCTGATTTTGATCGTCTATCGGACGAAGAATTAAAAGCAAAAACAGTTGAGTTTAGAAACCGCCTAGAAAAAGGCGAAACACTAGAAGATATTTTACCAGAAGCTTTTGCAACGGTTCGTGAAGCAGCGAAACGTGTATTAGGTTTATACCCATTCCCAGTTCAATTAATGGGTGGTATTGCTTTACACGAAGGAAATATAGCTGAAATGAAAACCGGTGAAGGTAAAACTTTAACAGCAACAATGCCTGTTTATTTAAACGCGCTAGCGGGTAAAGGTGTACATGTTGTTACCGTTAACGAATATTTAGCATCACGTGACGCGGATGAAATGGGTGAGTTATACAGATGGTTAGGTATGACAGTTGGTTTAAACCTGAACTCAAAATCATCTGAAGAGAAGCGAGAAGCTTACTTAGCGGATATCACATACACAACAAACAACGAACTAGGATTCGATTACTTAAGAGATAACATGGTTGTTTACAAAACAGATATGGTATTGCGTCCACTGCATTTTGCAGTACTTGACGAGGTAGACTCGATTTTAATTGATGAGGCACGTACACCGTTAATTATTTCTGGACAAGCGAACCGCTCGACATCGTTCTATTCGCGTTGTGACTTCTTTGTAAAAGGACTAAAAGAAGAAGAAGATTATACAATTGATGTTCAGTCAAAATCGATTAATTTCACAGAAGAAGGTATCGATAAAGCTGAGCAAGCATTCCGAATAGAAAACTTATACGATGTAAATAACCAAGAGTTAGTGCATCACTTAGATCAATCTCTACGAGCAAACTATATTATGATTCGTGACCACGATTACGTAATAGACGAAGAACAAGTGAAGATTGTTGACCAATTTACAGGTCGTATAATGGACGGTCGTCGTTATTCAGATGGCTTACATCAAGCAATTGAAGCTAAAGAGGGCGTTGAAGTCCAAAAAGAAACAAAAACAATGGCAACTATTACGTTCCAGAACTTCTTCCGTATGTACAATAAGTTAGCCGGAATGACAGGTACAGCAAAAACTGAAGAAGAAGAATTTAGAGATATTTATAATATGAACGTTATCGCGATTCCGACTAACCGTCCGTTAATCCGAGATGACCGCGACGATATCATTTATCCAACATTGGAAAGCAAGTTCCGAGCAGTAGTTGAAGATATTAAAGAACGCTATGAAGCTGGGCAACCTGTTCTAGTTGGTACAGTAGCGGTTGAAACGTCAGAATATATTAGTCACTTATTAACGAAAAATGGTATCCCACACGAAGTATTAAACGCAAAAAACCACTTCCGTGAAGCAGATATTATTATAAACGCTGGTCAGCCTGGTTCAATCACAATCGCGACAAACATGGCTGGACGAGGAACGGATATTAAATTAGGGCCTGGCGTAAGAGAAGCAGGTGGACTAGCTGTTATTGGTACTGAGCGACATGAGTCACGCCGTATTGATAACCAGTTACGTGGACGTGCAGGGCGTCAAGGTGACCCAGGAGTTTCACAATTCTATCTATCTTTAGAAGATGATTTAATGAAGCGTGCTGGATCAGACGCGATTCAACAAGCTTTAGAGCGCTTAAAAATTGAAGGTGATGATGCGATTATTCAAAGTCGTATGATTTCACGTCAAATCGAATCAGCACAAGAACGTATTGAAGGAAATAACTTTGATACACGTCGTAACGTTTTACGCTATGACGATGTGATGCGTGAGCAACGTGAAGTAATCTACTCTCAACGTGAAGAAGTCATTATGGAAGATGAGTCATTGAACTACGTAACCATTCCAATGATTCAACGAACGATTGACCGTACAGTAGATACAGCTACACAAGCTCAAGACCGTTCGGAATGGAACTTACAACACTTACTTGACTTCACACAAACAACATTATTACGAGACAAAGATTCTGTCACGATAGAAGATTTCGAAGGCAAAACAGCCGCTGAAATCCGTGAAATGTTACAAGGGTTAGCTAAAGACAATTACAATCATCAAAAAGAAATTGTCGATAACGAAGAAATGTTCTTAGAATTCGAGAAAGTTGTTGTATTAAGAGTTGTAGACCAACAATGGACAGACCATATTGATGAAATGGACCAGTTACGACAAGGTATTGGCTTACGTTCATACGGGCAGTCCGATCCATTAGTGGAATATCAAGCGGAAGGATTACGTTTATTTGAAGAAATGATAGGCGACGTCGAACACGATGTCACACGTCTAATCTTGAAATCACAAATTCGTCAAAACTTAGAACGTGAACAAGCAAAACCAAGTGAAACACCTAAAAAGGTGACACGCAAAAAGAATCAAAAAAGAAAATAATTACGACATAGCGCAAACAAAAAGAACCCCCTTACAATAAAGTGGGGTTCTTTTCACTCACAAGGAGGCCTTTACGATATGGAATTTAGTGAAATACGAAAAGAACTAGATACATTAAATGAAAAAATCAATGCTTTTAGGGGGTCTCTTTGACCTCGACAAGATGGCAGTCGATATTCAAGAATTCGAGGAAGTTATGGCTCAACCTGGTTTTTGGGATGACCAAGACAAAGCACAAACGGTTATAAGTGATTTAAATGACATCAAAAATAAATACGACTCCTTCAATGCTTTAAGCGAAGGGCATGAAGAATATGTTCTGATGCTTGAAATGCTCGAAGAGCTGCCTGATCCGGATATGAAAAAAGAACTTGAAGACGGATTAAACCAATTAAACAAGGATATAGAAGACTATGAATTAGTCATGTTATTAAATGGTGCATATGATAAGAATAATGCGATACTAGAACTTCACCCTGGAGCCGGTGGGACAGAATCCCAGGACTTCGGTGAAATGTTGTACCGCATGTATACGCGTTATATCGAGCAAAAAGGATTTAGTTACGAGATTATAGATTATCAAAATGGTGATGAAGCAGGAATCAAAAGTGTCACACTTCTCGTAAAAGGGGAGTATGCATACGGTTTCTTAAAAGCGGAAAAAGGAGTTCATCGTCTTGTCCGAATATCACCTTTCGATTCAGGTGGACGCCGTCATACCTCTTTCGTCTCTTGTGATGTCACCCCAGAAATTACGGATGATATTGACTTTGATATTCAACCAGATGAAATACGCGTGGACGTATACCGAGCAAGTGGTGCGGGTGGACAGCACGTTAACAAGACCGAATCAGCCGTTCGTATTACCCATATTGAAACTGGAATTGTTTCAACAAGTCAGGCTGGACGCTCGCAGTTAGCGAACCGTCAAACAGCGATGCAGCATTTAAAGTCTAAACTTTATCAAAGACGACAAGAAGAAAAAGAAGCTGAAATGGCTAAATTACGTGGAGAACAGAAAGAAATCGGCTGGGGTTCTCAAATTCGATCGTATGTATTCCACCCTTACTCGATGGTTAAAGATCACCGAACAGATCATGAAACAGGCAATACTGGAGCAGTGATGGATGGCGAACTAGATGAGTTTATAGAAGCTTATTTACGCCAGACGATGGATGATATGAGTTAATAGTATATTATTAAAGAAATAGAAATATAAAATCAAGCGATAACACTTCAAAAACTCTTATAACAGGGAGGTTTTGGAGTGTTTTGCTGTATATAATGGATAGTTCATAAGGACAACTAATTTTAATAATCCTTTTGAAATATACAGGTGTTGATTTGATAAGGTTTTTGATCGGAAGTTACACCCTTAATGCAATGTTTGACATATTATGTTGCCTTTGAAACATAATTGTAATGTAATTTAAACAAAAGTCGCTATCGACAGTGGTATACTTCTTCCAGTGACAAATTGCACTCGTTTAGTAGCGATTGCGTGCAAGTCGCTTTTTATATTGCAAAAAACTATTAAAAATTAGGGTGTATTAAAAAATGATCGAACTAAAAAATGTTAAGAAAGTTTATGATAACGGCATTACAGCTGTTCACAATATGAACGTTCGCATTGACCAAGGAGAGTTTATCTACGTCGTTGGTCCAAGTGGGGCAGGGAAATCAACATTTATGCGTATGATTTACCGTGAAGTCCTACCGACAGAGGGAACAATTCAAGTAGCAGACTTTGATATTGTAAATTTAAAGAATAGTGATATACCACATTTAAGACGACAAGTAGGGGTCGTTTTCCAAGACTTTAAATTACTACCAACTCTAACAGTATTTGAAAACGTTGCTTATGCAATGGAAGTATTGGAAAAAAGTCCAAAACAAATTGATACACGTGTTAAAGAAGTATTAAAACTTGTAGGACTAGAACAGAAAGCAAAAATGTTACCAAATGAATTATCGGGTGGAGAACAACAACGTGTAGCAATTGCACGTGCGATTGCAAACATGCC
>DAIOTD010000089.1:0-4613 GCA_036752205.1 Atopostipes sp. | reverse complement strand
GTAAGTTTTAACCTTCGAGACAACGAGTTTGTTTCAGTTCTAGGTCATAGTGGATCTGGGAAAACAACACTTTTAAACTTAATCGGTGGTTTAGACCGATATGATGATGGCGATATTATTATTAACGATACTTCAACGAAACAATATACAGACCGCGACTGGGATTCTTACCGTAACCACTCTGTTGGATTTGTGTTTCAAAGTTATAACTTAATTCCTCACCAATCTGTTTTAGCGAACGTTGAGTTGGCTTTAACGATTTCAGGTATTTCACCAAAAGAACGTAAAGAAAGAGCGGCAGAGGCGTTAAAAGAAGTTGGATTAGGTGAACACATACATAAAAGACCAAACCAATTATCGGGTGGTCAAATGCAACGAGTGGCTATAGCGCGTGCTTTAGTAAATGAACCAGATATTTTACTAGCGGATGAGCCAACGGGTGCTTTGGATACAGAGACAAGTTCGCAAATTATGGACTTACTCGCACGTGTAGCAAAAGACCGTTTGGTTGTTATGGTTACCCATAACCCAGAATTAGCTGAAGAGTATTCAAACCGTATTATTGAGTTAAGAGATGGTGAAATCATTTCGGACTCGAATCCTTTAAATATTGAGGATGAAGATGCGGTCGAATCGACACATAGAAACTTAGGAAAAGCTTCAATGTCTTTTGCAACAGCTTTATCACTAAGTTTTAACAACTTACGCTCTAAAAAAGCTCGTACATTCTTAACAGCTTTTGCGGGTTCAATTGGTATTATCGGTATTGCACTGATTTTATCTTTATCGACGGGTGTAAATAATTATATCGACAACATTCAAGAAGATACAATGTCGGCTTATCCGATCACCATTGAAGAACAATCGATTGATTTAGAAAGCTTAATCAGTATTCAGCCGTCAGAATCAGATGAAACGGATGAAGAAAGAAGAGCCGATCGAGAGGCTATTTACTCAAATCCGATTTCATTAGAAATGATCAGTAGCACAACATCAACACTACGTGAAAATAATTTAACAACCTTCAAAGAGTACTTGGATAATCCAGATAATGGCATCGAACCTTATGTCGGAGCAAACGGAATTGTCTATTCTTACGCAGTGAATTTTGATTTATTCACCTATGACGAAGAGGATACATTTATTAATACGGATGGAAGTACCTTTGAGATTGATGTCGCATCGGGTATCGGTGGATTCCAAGCACCATCTAGTCCATTAATACCTACGAGAACAAACACATCAGAGCTAATGCCTGGTGTAAATGATGATTTAATTAGCCGGGTTGTAACAGATAACTATGAAGTCGTACATGGTCGCTGGCCAGAAGCTTATGATGAAATGATTTTATCAGTGAACCGAAACAACGAAGTCGATGCGACTGCTTTATATGAATTAGGCATCTTCCCAGCCGAAGAGTATGAAGATATTCTTCAAAAAATCGATAATGGTGAAGAGTTAGTATTAGAAAGTCGTAAAATTGATTATGAAGAGCTGATGGATAAAGTCTTTTATCTGCTACCAGCAAGTGATCACTTTGTAAAAGACGAAGATGGTCACTATGAGGATATTTCCGAAGATGAACTATTATTAGAAGAAGTGGTTGGAGAACGAGCGATTGAAATGACGATAACTGGAGTTGTTCGTGCGATTGAGGACGCTACAACTGAGACAATTACAACACCTGTTGCTTATACCAGAGCTTTAACAGAGTACTTAATTGATTACGCAAATGAGAGCGAAGTTGTTCAAGCACAAGCGGACACACCAGAAGAGAACGTTTTAACTGGTTTGCGTTTTGAAACGAACAATGACGAAGAAAAAATTGAAGATGCGCGCGAATATTTAAACAGTTTCACGATTAGTGAAAAAGCTGACTTTGTGCGTTCAATGCAAGCGAATCAAGAAGGTGGAGAAATGCCTGCAGGACCAGCTGCTCCATCTATGACTGAAGAACAATTAGCAGCAGGGTTTGATCAGTTAATCGCTGATTTAGATTCAGAAACGTTAATTGATATTTATGATTCATCCATTTCAACTGGAAGCTATGACGAGAACATGGATCAATTTGGTGTCGTTAGTTTAGATGCGCCATCTTCAATCAGTATCTATGCGGATAACTTTGAAGCGAAAGATGCGATCTCAGCTGAAATTGAAGCATACAATCAGACAGTGGATGAAGAAGAACAAATTACTTATGCAGATTTTGCAGGTTTAATTATGTCTTCCGTAACTGATATTATTAATGTCATTACGTATGTATTAATCGCCTTCGTAAGTGTGTCATTAGTTGTATCATCGATAATGATTGGAATTATCACTTACATTTCAGTTCTTGAAAGAACGAAAGAAATTGGTATTCTACGCGCAATCGGTGCTTCAAAAGCAAATATTTCTACAGTGTTTAATGCGGAAACGATTATTATCGGTTTATTCTCAGGATTATTAGGAGTCGGTATTACGTACTTATCGCACATCCCATTAAATCTAATTCTGGAAAGCTTATTCGGTGAAGGAGTTCGCGCAAGTCTAACACTTAATAGTGCACTTATATTAGTGGTACTAAGTGTGGTCTTATCCTTTATTGCAGGATTAATTCCATCTAGACAAGCATCCGAAAAAGATCCAGTAGACGCTTTACGAACAGAATAATCTTAATCAACATGACTCACCGTAGATGTTACAATCTGGGGTGAGTTTTTTTAATTTCACACTCATAAAATTGTACTTAAATTCTCATAAATGTGCTATACTTTTAAAGAATATAAGGAGGAACAGAATATGATGAAATTTAATGAGTTTACATATAAAAGACCCGATTATGAAATCTATAAAAAAGATTTCCTAACATTAGTGGAACAATTGAAAGCCGCAGAATCTTTGGCTGAAGTGAAGGACGCAATTGATCGCGTTTCAGAACTAAGTGCATCTCTTGAATCGATGGGAACATTGGCATCTATCCGAAATTCAATTGATACCAGAGATGAATTTTACGATGAAGAAGATAACTACTGGAATGAGTACTCTCCACTTTATCAAGAGTTGAGCACGACTTACTATAAAGCAGTAATGGACTCACCTTATTTAAACGAATTAAAAGAGCATTACCCAAGAACGTATTTCCAATATATGGATTATGAGCTAAAAGCATTTGATTCAAGTGTGATTGAGCTACTACAAAAAGAAAATCAATTGAGTAGTGACTACCAGAAATTATTGGCGTCTGCAAAAATTGAATTCGACGGTAAAACATTAACACTTTCACAGTTCGGACCTTACCTACAATCGACAGATCGTGCTGTCAGAAAAGCTGCGACGGATGCGCATTTAAGCTTCTTTAAAGAGAACGAAGAAAAGCTTGACGCTATCTACGATGAAATGGTTAAAGTACGAGATACGATTGCGAAAGAGTTAGGCTACCAAGATTTTGTGGAGCTTGGGTATATTCGTATGAAGCGTTTTGATTATGACCGTGAAAATGTGGAAGTATACCGCAAACAAGTACTGGAATATGTGGTTCCAATTACTGAAAAGCTAGCGAAACGCCAAGCAGCACGTATTGGAATTGACGATATGAAACATTACGATTCAGCTCTTCAATTCTTAGATGGAAACCCTGTTCCACAAGGTGACCCAGACTACATTATTGAAAATGGCCGTAAAATGTACCATGAACTAAGTGATGAAACAGCTGAGTTTATTGACTTCATGTTTGATAAAGAATTAGTGGATTTACTATCCAAAGAAGGCAAGGCAGGCGGAGGCTACTGTACGTATATTCCAGAATACGACTCACCGTTTATTTTTGCGAACTTTAACGGTACGTCTGGTGATATTGATGTGCTTACGCACGAAGCTGGACATGCTTTCCAAGTTTACGAATCACGTTGGGTGAAACAACCGGAGTTAGCTTTTCCAACTTATGAAACGTGTGAAATCCACTCAATGAGTATGGAGTTTTTCACATACCCATGGATGGAATTATTCTTTAAAGACCAAACGGAGAAATATAAATTTGATCACTTAAGTGGCACAATTCGCTTTTTACCATATGGTGTATTAGTGGATCATTTCCAACACGAAGTCTACGAAAACCCTGAGTGGTCACCAGCTGAAAGAAAAGCAGCTTGGAGACGTTTGGAGAAACAATATATTCCACATAGAGATTACTCAGAAGAATCATTCTTAGATGAAGGAACATTCTGGTATCGCCAAGGACATATTTTTGCTTCACCTTTCTATTATATTGATTACACACTCGCTCAAATTTGTGCGCTACAATTCTTCAAGCGTGCGATTGTTGATAAAGATGAATCGGCATGGGCTGATTATCTAGCGATTTGTCAAGCAGGTGGAACTAAGAGCTTCTTAGAAACGGTTGAAATGGCTAACCTACGTTCGCCATTTGAAGAAGGTTCGTTAGCGGATGTTATCCAAACAATTGATGAAACCTTAGAAGCAGTAAATGACGCAAACTTATAAATAGAACTTTTAATAGAAGAGAGAATTCACATTTTTTTCACTACCGAAAATGATGAATTCTCTTCTTTTTTATGTTTTGAAGAGCCTTTTCTTCTATTAGGTTTGTAGAAATACTTCCAATAACTACGTAG
>DAIOTD010000088.1:0-4629 GCA_036752205.1 Atopostipes sp. | reverse complement strand
ACAGTAAAATGGTTTAACGCAGAAAAAGGTTTTGGATTTATCGAACGTGAAGGTGCAGATGATGTATTCGTACATTTCTCAGCTATCCAAGATGAAGGATTCAAAACTTTAGAAGAAGGTCAAACAGTAACTTTCGATATTGAAGAAGGCGACCGTGGACCACAAGCAGCTAACGTTAACAAAGCGTAAGTTGAACTTTAAATTTCTAACTGTAAATTGAATTTACAAGTTACAAACCGAGGAGGCATTATTGTCCCTCGGTTTTATTTTTTGTATTGTTAGATAAGATACACAGATTAATCTTGTTTTTTCCATATTCTTAATGCAAAAACTCTTAAAAACAGGTACAATAAACAATAGGCTAAATTCTATTAAGCTTATGATTTGCTTAATGGCCTTTAAGAGTAGAAAATATACTTTTACTGACTAGAGTTTTTTTAGTCGATTTTATACGAAACAGAATGAAACAGTCTAGACGTAGAAAAAGACTGCTAAATTTGATGATTAAAGATTTGATTTAAAAAGGAGAAATTACTCATGGTATTTTCGTTATTTGGAAGAAGACGAATTGGTATTGATTTAGGAACAGCAAATACAAACGTATATGTTGAAGGTAAAGGTATTGCGATTGGTGAACCTTCTGTAGTCGCTTTAGATAAAAATACAGGAGAAGTTGTCGCAGTTGGTGAAGAAGCTAAAAATATGATCGGACGTACACCAGGTAGCATCGTAGCAACACGTCCAATGAAAAATGGTGTCATTGCAGATTTTGATACAACAGCTGCAATGATGGAATACTTTATTAACAAAGTTAGTGGTCGCTTCAGTCCAAAACCGTCTGTTATTATCTGTGTACCAGGTGGCGGAACAGAAGTTGAAAAAAGAGCTGTTATTGACTCTGCAATGTTAGCTGGCGCTCGAGAAGCATTCTTAATTGAAGAGCCGTTTGCAGCTGCGATTGGTGCAGACTTACCTGTAAATGAACCAACGGGTAGTATGGTCGTTGATATTGGTGGCGGAACGACGGATGTTGCCACTATTTCTTTAGGTGGAATTGTTTCATCACGTATGAGCCGTTCAGCTGGAGATGCAATGGATGAAGCAATCATTTCGCACATTCGTAATAAGTTTAACCTGTTAATTGGTGAGCGTTCAGCCGAATTAGTAAAACGTGAGCTGGGATCGGCTTCATTAGCTGCAGCAAAAGAATTAGGAACGACAGATATTCGTGGACGGGACCTTGTTTCTGGCTTACCGCAAACAATCACAATAGATGCAACTGAAATTTACGAAGCGATTAAAGAAGTTGTCGCGAATATTATTCAGATTGTAAAAGAAACATTAGAAGAAACACCACCAGAAATTTCAGCGGATGTTATCGACCGCGGAATTGTTTTAACAGGTGGTGGAGCCATGTTGAATGGCTTGACAGAAGCTATTTCAGATGCCGTTGATGTACCTGTATTCGTAGCAAATGACCCACTAAATTGTGTTGCAATAGGAACAGGTATGGCATTATCACAGATGGATGTTTTAAGAAAAAGAAACTAAAATTCTCAACACGAGTTGTAGAATAAAAAAAGAATGCGTTTGAGGAGTGAGAGGTTGAAACAATTTTTTAATAATAAAAAACTCATCACTTTATTAGTCAGTTTTATAATCTTTATTGGGATTTTATGGTTTTCGTTTAGTAACTTTGGAACCCCACCGGTTGTTCAACAACTCACGAGTGATGTAACTGCCGTGATGGGTCGCATCTTCTCAAAACCTGCAAATGCCCTAAATAACTTTTTTTCTGATATTAATTATTTAGAAGATACGTTTAAAGAGAATAAACGTTTAAAAGAAAAAGTGAATAGTTTAGCAGAAAGTCAGGCAGAATTGTCAGTATTAAGAGAAGAAAATGTGCAATTAAAATCAGAGTTAGATTTACAGTCTTCGTTGACAGAATATTCGACGATGACAGGGACAGTTATTTCTCGTAACCCAGATGCTTGGGTAGACCAAGTAATCGTTGATCGTGGAAGTATGGATGGTTTAGAACGGGGGATGTCTGTTATGTCAAAGAATGGTTTAGTTGGGCGCATTTCTGAAGTTAGTCCGACTAGTTCTAAGGTGACATTGTTATCGACGACTGCTCCCTCGTCTATCTTAACGAGTACAGAGATTATTCAAGAAGATGAAACGATTTTTGGTGTACTTACCGGATTTGATTTAGAACGAAATGAATTAGTAATGGAACAGATTACATCGGAAACAGCTATAGAAATTGGTAAAGAAGTTATTACTTCAGGTCTAGGCGGACTGGTCCCACGCGGTTTATTAGTAGGAACGATTACTGAAATATCACTCGATAGTCAAGGGTTAGGGCAACGTGTTTATATAGAGCCCGCTACTGATTTTACAGATATTCAATTTGTAACAATCATTAACCGTATAGCAGAAACACCTGAATTTATATCAGAAGAAAGCGAGTAGGATATATAGTGAAGAATTGGAAACAGATACTCTTACCTTTCTTTCTGATGTTTACTGCTCTCCTGTTGGATGGCTTTGTATCCAGTATTTTCTCAATGCAGCTAAACACAAATATTGGATTAATCATTCCAAGATTCGTGTTTTTAGTCCTGATTATTTTATGTTTTCATTATGAATCAACCTTTATGTATGTCAATGCTGCTTTAATTGGTTTCGTTATGGATTCTTATTATCTCGGATTCTTAGGTGTGTATTTAGCTTCATTTATAATGATTATTTTAATCGTGATGAGTTTAAAACGTACTATGAATGCAAATGTTCTGTCATACACGATACTATCCATATTGGGACTAACAGCTTCAGAATTAATGGTTTATGGAATTATGAGAATATTAGGCATTACATCAATTGCCTTTCAAGCATTTATTGTATCTCGCTTGAGTGCAACACTGTTATTTAATGCCTTTATCATGCTAGCATTCAGTTATTTTATACATCGTTTTATTGTGAACTTGTTAGATGAATGAGAGATTGGGTAGGTGAATGAGTTGGAGAAACATATAACGTTAAAAGGTACGAATGAAGGTTATTATTTGTTGATAAATGAAGAATCTAGTTACCAAGAAATTTTTGAAGACTTAGATGAGTTATTTGAACATTTGAAAAAAGGAGATCATAAAGATCAATCCTTTGAAATGACGATTGATTCAGGGAATCGTTTATTGTCTGATGAAATGCAAAAAAAATTAACAAATAAGATTTCCGAACAGACTGATTTTACGGTGAAAGCTTTTAAACAGCATGTGATTGAAAAGACACTAGCTGAAGAGTGGCATAAAGATACGTCACCACAGATACTCGTAAAGAATATTCGGAATGGTCAAATTATTCGTAGTGATCGGGATATCATTTTAATTGGTGATGTTCGCCCGGGTGCATTAATCCGTTCAGCAGGAAGTATAATCGTGATTGGAAATGTAAATGGAACGATTCATGCTGGTGCAAATGGAGATGAAAGTGCGATTATCGTCGCACCATTTATGCATAATGGACAAGTTCGAATTAGTGAACATGTAGAAATTATTGATATGGATGACGATGAAAGTAAAATTAAGAGTAGTGAAATGCCTCAAATCGTCTATTTGAATGATTTACATGTGTTAGAGTTTGCTGAAATAAACCAACTCGCACAAATTCGCCCGGATTTTGGGAAAGATTTAGGAGGATTTGAAGAATGGCAAAAACAATTGTAATCACTTCAGGAAAAGGTGGAGTAGGTAAAACGACATCCACCGCTAACATCGGGACAGCTCTTGCCTTACAAGGGAAGAAAGTCTGCCTAATCGATATGGATATTGGTTTACGGAACTTAGATGTTGTATTAGGATTAGAGAATCGTATTATTTATGATATTGTAGACGTCGTAGAAGGACGCGCTAAAATACATCAAGCACTCATTAAAGATAAGCGTTTTGATGATTTATTATTTCTACTACCAGCTTCACAACATGCGGATAAATACTCTGTTCAACCCGAACAGGTTGTTGAAATAATTGATAAACTTGATGAGTTTTATGATTACATTATCATTGACTCACCAGCGGGTATTGAACAAGGATTTGAAAATTCAATTGTAGCAGCAGATGAAGCAATTATTATTACAACGCCAGAAATATCTGCTATACGTGACGCGGATCGAATCGTTGGTATCCTAGAACAACGAGATATTGAACCGCCAAAATTAATCATTAACCGTATCCGTAAAGAAATGATGGATGAGGGAGACGTGATGGATATTGAAGAAATCACACGTCACTTATCAATTGAATTATTGGGAATCGTATATGACGATGACGCGATTGTGCGTACATCGAATAAGGGAGAACCGGTCGTATTAGATCCAGATATCCTATCCAGTAAAGGATACCGCAACATCGCTCGTCGTATTCTAGGAGAGTCTGTTCCTTTACTAACGATTAAAGAAAAAGAAGAAAAAGTATCTTTTTGGAAGAAACTATTTAATATTGGTTCAAAAGAGTAAGGAACCGATAAAAACGAGAAACCGATTCAGTGAGTTTGACTCATTGAATCGGTTTTTCTTTACAATTTTTAAAAATCATAATCGACGAAAAACTTCTCTAAATCTTATAG
>DAIOTD010000087.1:1948-4907 GCA_036752205.1 Atopostipes sp. | reverse complement strand
ATGTCTTCTTCGATATCATTTAAGTTGTCTAACAACGATCCGTGCCCGCCCGGACGGTAGAATACTTCTCCATTTTCTAGTAAGAACGGCTCATTAGCCATATCCACTGCCATTGTGTCCGTATGCTTCTTTTGGAAGGAGTACGTAATATTTAAGTTGTCTTTTGTCTTTAAAATGTTCTCCACATACTGATTGAAAGCTTCTTCATGCTTTTCAGCAATGGTGAAATGAAGATTCTTAACATCTCCATCTAAATATTGCTCACCTTCATAAATTTGCTCGTCAATCGGTGTTGTCACGAAATCGTCATATGTGTGAAACGTAATCAATGCTTTTGGTGTATCTCCATAAATCATTTTATGATTGAGCAAGGCGTTTGCAATGGTTATTCGGTCATCTAGATCCTCTAAATCCATGTTCTCGATATCTAAACGTTCTGTTAACTCACCGTAAAATGCAAATGATGATAAATTGTCAAAAAACTTTTCTACATAAGCTGTCGTTTCGCGACTATCTACAAATGCATATAAATCTTTAAACATTCGTGTAGCTGCTCCACTTGCTGGAACAAATTTAGCCATTGAATAATCGCTAAAATCCGCCTCAGCAGTTGTCAACTCAGTCAACTCATTATTAGATACAGCTGAAACGATATCTACATACTGTACACCTTTTTTAAATTTATCTAAAGTTTGTTCCAATGCACTGCTCCTCATTTCTGTTATTAAAAATCTATAGCCTATCATACCAAATCTTTTCAGTAAACTCTAATTTATTTTCTTTTGATTTCAAGCTTTTATAGCTAAATCACCCCATATATCTTCTTTTCATGACCATACTCTTCTTATTCAAGAATAGGGCATTTATTTCACCTCGTATGACCTTTTGAGCTTGTTAGAGGTTTGGTTTATTGTATCCATACAAGGCCTTGAATAAAACCATTGAGGTGCGACGTGGGAATCCATCGCAAGTTAAAAAGAGAAGATGAACTAGATTTTTTTGAGCAGTTTGAAGGAGTTGTATTCGGTGTCATGAAACGATTGACTATCCATCCGAATCAACCAAATTATGATGATTATACGCAAATCGGACGTTTGAAATTGGTCCACGCTTATGAGACGTTTCCAAAAGATCCAAGATTAGAAGAAAACCGTAGACCTTTCGTCAGTTTTGCTTTTACAAAGATACGTTGGGCGATTATTGATGAAATTCGGAAGCAATGTCTCAAACAAGAACGGGAACAAGTATGGGATGAAAGTTTTGACCATACCCTGACCGATACGAGTGTCGATATGTACTTAGCTATCCATGAAAAAGAATGGCTTGAAACGATATTTTCAGTCTTAAAAGAAGATGAAAAGAGGTTGGTTGTCGATTTGTGTCTCCACCAAATGACCATGACGGCAATCGCCAAAAAGGAAAGTGTTTCAAGAAAGACCCTTTATCAAAGACGGAACCGAATCAAAGAGAAACTACTAAAAAACCTCTACCCAGAGAAAGGAATATAATATGACATCGATTATTATTGACGCAGGACATGGTGGGAACGATCCAGGTGCCACAGCATTTAACACAAAAGAGAAAGACTGGACATTAAAGATGAGTCTCTATCAGTACAACCGATTAAAAGAACTCGGAGTAAATGTCTCATTAACTCGCTCTAAAGATGAAACACTCGATGCGAATACCCGAGCACAACGGGTCAAATCCAAATACACCTATTGCATCTCCAATCATTTTAACGCCTTTAACGGAACAGCTCGTGGAATTGAAACGATTCATTCTATTTATGCGGATGGAAAGTTTGCACAAAAAATTGCCAAAGCCTTACAGGAAGCAACTAAACTCCCCTTACGAAGAAGCTTTAGCCGCAAAAATAATATGGGTACTGATTGGTATTATATGCATCGATTAACGGGCTCAACGAAGACGGTCATCGTTGAATATGGTTTCTTAGATAATCGAGAAGATTATGCGTTCTACAATCAAGAAGCGAATTTTATCCAAGCGGCGGAAGCTGTTATTAAAGTTCTATGTGAAATGGTTGGAAAATCCTATAAAGAAGCAAATCAAAAATTATATCGTGTACAAGTCGGTGCTTTTTCGAACAAGCAAAATGCAGAAAATATGATGAAACAATTACAAAAATCTGGATATGATGCTTATATTCCAAACTAACTCATCTAAAAAACCAGTCGCGAAGTCGCGACTGGTTTTTGTTCTAATAATCGATGTCTTCGTCTTCTAAGATATAACCATCATTTTTTAAGCGTTGGATAATTTGATTCGTTTTATAGTCATCAATATCCTTTATAAATTCAGGCATTGTGGTAGTCGAACTCTGGTAAGAGTTTTCTTTTAATTTTTCCGATATGATGGTTGTTTTATTTGATTCTATTTCCCGAAATTTGTGACGATAGGCCATCATACGTATATTAAATAATTGCGAAGTATCTTTTAATAAATGGGTTGTACGATTAAGTTGTTTTTCAAATACTGAAGGATGAACGCCTATCTTTAAAACAACGTTTTTCTGACTAACTAACTCAACTGAGTTCGTTTCTACTCTGTCTTTTTTCCAAGCAATCTTGCTGGCAACAATCCAAGTCACTGTTTTTTTAGTGTAGCCATCTAATGGAATAATACATCGATCGCCGATGATATAAGGTATCTTTTGGTGGTATTCATGCTTAGAGGCTAACATATATGTATGATAGTGAAAGTGTTGAAAGGACTTTGAAAATTCCTCTAGGATAACCTTTGTTGTTAATTTACTGTAGTAGATCAGTCCATTATCTTGGATAATCAACGAACATAAATCATCAATTAGATAGCGACTAATATCAAACAAACACATTGTATCATCATCCATTACCTTAAATTCTCCATCGAAGCTCCTTTCTATTATTTTTATAACTTTTGAACGATTTAAATCATTCAGCGATAGAACTTGAATGTG
>DAIOTD010000087.1:0-1848 GCA_036752205.1 Atopostipes sp. | reverse complement strand
TAAAGGAGGTGCTCAAACGAATGAACTTAAAAATAAATAGCAGCAGAGATGCTTTTCATATCCACTTGCACGATCAAACTATTGAAATAATGAAAGATGAATCCAGTTTAACATGGGCTAAAACTATCTGTCCATACATCGAAAAATCACAAAATGCACAATCTGAAATGCAGTCTTTGACCGAAGAACAATATTATCATTCTCGACAACAAATCTCTTTGATAAAAGAACTCAAAACCTTATTACAAGAGTCGACAGACCCTAATGTTGATCTTTTATTAACAGATATTTTAGAGTTTGCTTATGATTATCATTTTTTTACGCAAGATATTTACAAGCTTTATAACAAAGACTTACCAAACGATTAAATGCAAAAAAACCGTAGCTTGTTTCTACTACGGTTTTTAATATTTATATTAGACTTGGTCTTTAAACCAACAGCATTTTTTATATTTCTTTCCACTACCGCATGGACAAAGGTCATTGCGTCCTGCTTTTTCAACACGAATCGGTTGACTCGGATCATATAATGGAATGACATTTTCTGGTAATTCAGAGATATCGATCGGCTCAAAGCCATCAACTTGATTCATTTTCGCCAACTCATTTGGTCTGTAACCAGCATTATCCCATAAACGAGAAATATTATTCAATTGCTGGTACAAATTAACAAAATCTTTCAGTTCTTCTTCACTTGTAAAGTTCACAAGATCTTTCTCTTTAAACATATCCATAATCGCGGCTAAAGGTTCTCCAAGTAAAATACCTGTTTCCAGTACATCCATCGCGTAATTTGGTGTGCTGGATACCTTATAAATCAAATGATTCATGCGCTTGTAATGCAACGTGCGACGGTCAAATGTATGTTCAGAGTAGTAATCAATTTCGTTCTTTGTTGGTTCATAATAATCATCTTCAAAATTATCTAGAATGTACTTATAAGTATCCATCACATGGTCATGGCTCACATACTCATTTTTAGCGATGAGTTCTCCATTAATATTGTGTAATCCTTTTTTAAAAGCGAGTATCGGCAGGTATTTCAAACTTTCTACTTCTAGCTTGAATGTTTCATCTGTAGAATCGTTTTCGGTATAAATTTCATACAATTCCCATACACGTTTATACGGCATCACACCGTACATATTCACACCTGCAGTCATAAACTTTTCTAATAGCTTTAATTTTTGAAGTGTTTCAGTGTGCTTTTCTTGAAACGCCTTGAAGTCTTTCGTTGCTTCATCTATTTTTTCTACAAATTCTTCTGGAACAAAGCTAGTAACCTGTTTTTCATTTTCATTTGCATACAAAATGCCCAGTTGAATGGCTAACGGGTAGACAACAACATAAAATTCCAATTCATCCATTAGAATGTATTCATATTCCAATTCACCAGCAGCCATTTTTTTAATTAACTGTATGTTTCTCTCACCCATTAAGAGTACACGTTCATCAATCGTTTCTAAAAAGTTTTCTTCGAGTGCATCGATAATTTTCGGCTTGTTCCAGCTTTTGCGAACATCGACCGCATTCTCTTCCGACAACTTTAACAACGTCTCTTTTGTATAGGCATCTAAGTAAGACGCTAACGTTTCATCCTTAGGGGCGGACTTTAAACTATATTCTGAAAGAATCGCTTCAATAACGTCCGTTATAACGGCAGTCTTTTCTTCTTTTGATAAATTTTCTTTAAAAAAACTCATATGTATATAACTCCTAACAATATTAGATGGTTCGTTTAATACTAACTGCCTAACTATACCAAATATTCAATCAATGGTATAGGTCAAAATATCTGTTTTAATGAATCTTTACAGCTTTTGACTATTGAATAAAACAACACTCCCT
>DAIOTD010000086.1:0-4967 GCA_036752205.1 Atopostipes sp. | reverse complement strand
GCTTCCAGAATTTCGGTTACGACTAATGCTTCTTCAGGTTTTACAACGACTTCTTTATCGTACAGAATAGAATCAATCCATGCTCTAGCTTCGACAATTTCAGGTTCATCTCCTGATCCATCATAGAAGTCTACTCCTCCTGTTTCTAGCACAATCTTTTTGTCATACTGTAAGCCGCGTTCTTCGCCGTTAATCGTCAGACCGTCATTCATATCTGCTCCTGCTTTTGTACCGTGTAAGGTAGTCTTCGCCTCTTTTACATCTAAACTATTTAGAGCCCAGCTTGATTCTAAATAAATCGTTGCCCCATTTTCCATAACAATAAATCCAAAGGCTGAATCTTCTACCGTAAATTCTTTGGGATCCCATGAACCGAAAGCGTTCGCCGCGTTTTCTTTGTCTGAAAGCTTATGATATGTCTTACCGACAACGTATTTTGGTTTGTAGTTATCCATCATCCATAATGTTAAGTCTAAGGCGTGTGTACCAATATCGATTAACGGTCCGCCACCTTGAGCTTCTTCATCTAGGAAAACACCCCACGTTGGAACAGCACGACGTCGAATCGCATGAGCTTTGGCATTATAGATTTCGCCTAATTCACCATCTGCACAGGCAGCGTGTAGAAACTGTGAATCTTTTCTGAAACGGTTTTGGTAACCGATTGTTAATTTCTTACCTGTTTTTTCAGAAGCTTCAATCATTGCACGTGCTTCTTCTGTTGTTTTAGCCATTGGTTTCTCACACATGACGTGGTTATCTGCTTCCATTGCTGCAATTGAAATCTCAGCATGCGAAGAGTTCGGTGTACAAACATGTACAATATCTAAATCTTCTTTTTCTAACATTTCTTTATAGTCACTATAAACACGTCCATCCGAAGTTCCGTATGTATTCTTTGAAAGTATCGCTCTCTCTTCGATGATGTCGCAAAAAGCCACAACTTCCACTTCTTCAATGCCCGCTAATGCAGGCAAATGCTTTTGATTCGCAATTCCGCCACAACCTATGATTCCTACTTTTAACATGATCTTTTCCCCTTTTCTTTAGTTTGATTTTTAGTTTATTAAATTGTTGGTTCAATAGGTTTAACGTTAAACCTAAGTTGTGAACATTATATACTTAGAGAACTTTTATGTCAACGCTTTCTTGAATGTTTATATAACTTTTTTAGAAGATGTGCTATCATAAGAACAAATTGACCAACCCTTTATTTTATTCGCTCATAGTGATAGGGTTTATATGGACAGCAGGAGTTCACTTTGAATTTTAAAATAGATTGCTATCTAAGTATAGTTACAAAATAGAATGGAGTATTTTCGATGAAAATCACAATTCGAGAAATCGCGAAAGAAGCTGGCGTCAGTATGACAACTGTTTCAAATGTGATTAATAAAAGAAGTAAACGTGTATCAGAAGAAACGGTGGAACGAATTGAAAAAATTATAGAAAAATACAATTACACGCCTAACATGAATGCACGATCCTTAGTACAGTCTTCGTCCAAGTTAATTGGATTACTTTACTTTTCACAAAAGGATGAGTTTTCTTTTGCAGATCCTTTTGTTTCTCAAGTCATGGCTAACGTTGAGAGAGAAGCCAAAAAGGCTGGTTACTTTATTTTTGTGCACAATATTACATCCGAAAAAGATATTCTTTCGATTCAAAACAACTGGAAATTTGACGGATTTATTATCGTTGGGGTAACCTCCAGAGATTTCAAAGCTGTTCACTCCGTCTTAAAAGGCCCTTCTGTTTATATTGATACGCACCTTTCAGCACAAGATAGCGAAGAAATAGCGAAGAAAGATGCTTGTGTTTTTGTAAACTCGAATGATGCCTTAGCGAGTCACACAGCTGTAGAATATTTAATACATAATGGTCATAAAGAAATTGCATTCTTGTCTTATGTTTTTGATATCAACTATACAAGTGTTATCGAACAGCGTTTTAAAGCATATTCTTCTTTGTTAAAGCAGCATAATATTCCCTTTAAAGAGGAAAATGTTTTTATTGATTCAGAGTTTGACCGAATATTAGAACAAATTGATTCGATTACCGCTATTTTTGTCACTGGTGATTTATTAGCTGCTCGATTGATTAAGTACCTTAAGAATAATGATATTTACACGCCTAAAGATATTTCAGTAATTAGTATTGATAATATGATGTTTGCCGATCTCATCGATCCACCCTTAACAACGATTGATTTAGACCCAGATTTGAAAGGAAAACTTGCGTTCCAATATTTACTGAAAATTATTGATGAAGAAACCATTGAAAACAACTTTATTGAACTAGATAATCAGTTAATTATTAGGGATACAGTCAGACCACTAAATAACTAACTTACCAAGAGAAATCGGTCTCTCAAAATGGAGACCGATTTTTTATGTTTTATATTTTTCAACGCTACATTGGCTCACAATCATGTTGTTTCGTACATACTAAGCATTTCAACATCATACCAACTCGGTATAGCTGAGTTAGAATTTTTATACCATTTCCTTACTCTAGCTGCTTTATCTTGAATAGTTTGAACTTCTTTTACAGAATAACCCATTGCCCAAGGTAAGGCACTTAGCGTATTTGAAGAAATATAAAATAACAAAAGCTCAAAAAATTCTTGTGGGGGTCTTCCCTCAAAATAGGCATTCAATTGCCCAGTCGCGAATGCTCCACTCACTTCAGCTGTAAAATCAATACGGTTAAACTCTTCCCATGGGTCCCCAAAATCCCATCGGTCGAAATCGATAATACGTAACTCATTTTTATTCGTTAGCAACATATTTCCGATGTGGAAATCACCGTGTTGAAAAGTTTGTGGCCGCTTTTGAATGAGAGGCTTATAGGTCTCAATTGCATTTAAGTAAAACTTCTCGTCTTTATAAGATAAACCACATTCGAGATAACGCTTAAGATTCCGTTCGACTTTACGATTGAAGATCGCTCCCCAGTCTTCCATACCTTCTGTGACCACATCTACTTCATGAATAGTCTTCAAAATTTCACCAGACTCTACGCCTAAACGATACTGTTCTTCTTTAGGCAGACCAGCCAATCGATTCTGAGCATCCATACCTTTTAACCATCGAAAAAGAAAAAAGACTTCATCGTCGACCCCTTTAATGTCGAGTGGTTCTGAAATAGGGAGCCCTGCATCAATTAATAATGTTAGCCAATCAAACTCATCCACTTTTCTAGAAAATGTATCTAGACTTGATTTCTTTAACAAATATTCTTCACCATTGAATAACTGTATGTAAAATTTGTTGTCAGCTGACCAACCTTTTTCAATTTCTTCTATTTTCTTAATTTCTTCCGAATTCAATATTTCTTCTATCAGCATTTAGCTCACCTCTGCATTAACTTTTTTACCATTATAAATCATTTTGTAGTAGAAGCATAAAAAAGGAGCATAGCTTTCGCTACACTCCTCTGTTAAAACGCGTATTAAGCTTTTGGATCTGCTTTTGCAACTTTAGATTCACGAACATTGTTCATTGCTGGTGCCCAATAGGATAATTGGTAAAGCATTTGCTCTAAAGCATCTTTTTGAGCGTCACCTGGGTTAAGTCCTTCTTCACCAAAATCGTGGAAGATAGAAAGAGCTGGTTGAGTACGAACGTGAGCAACTTGGAATTCAGATAGAATTGTACGTAATTGTTCTGCTGCGCGAACTCCACCAGCTGAACCATAACTTACGATACCTGCTGCTTTGTCGTTTAATTCGTTATACACGTAGTCTAAAGCATTCTTTAATACTGAAGATACTCCGTGGTTATATTCTGGTGTGATAAAAATGTAACCATCTAACTCATCCATTTTTGCTGCCCAAGGAGCTTGTTGCTCTTTAGCCATTAAGTCTGAAGTATAAGCTGGTGAAGCTGGTTCGTTAAAGATTGGTAGTGGGTAATCTAATAAATCCACTAACTCAAAATCTACTTCTGGTGAATATGCTTTCGCAACATCCAGAACCCATTTAGCAACAGCCTCATTATTACGACCTTCACGAATACTTCCTAAAACAATACCAATTTTCATTAAATTATTCCTCCTATGATTTATTACAAACATAGTATAGCATGTATATATGAATAGTCAATCATTTTTACTTCGAGACATTCGAATTAGAGGTATATTTTTTATAACATTGTTAAATCAACGTTTCATAATTAATATTATTTTTAATTGGATATAAAAAAGCACTAATCTCTCGATTAGCACTCCTATATCTTTAAAACTGATCTCGTTTCTGTCGTAAAAATACGAACTCTTCAAGTGTATTGCTGCGTAATAATATGTTAATGTCTTTTTCAAGTGCAATTGACGACGGTAAGGTTGATTTATCCAACATAACGTTCTTTTTTGCATCATCTAGTGCTTTCTGAATAGCCGCATTGCCTGGTTCAATCGTCAGGGCAAAGCTTAAATTCGTTATCGTATATTCATGCGCTGCATAAACATTCACCGTATCATCAAGTTTTCTGAACTTTTGAAGTGCCTCGTATTGTGCTTGATAGTCACCTGTAAATACTCGACCACATCCACCTGAAAATAAAGCATCACCACAGAATAAATAATTTCCACTTAAATAACTAATATGACCTTCTGTATGTCCTGCAGTTAAAAACACCTCAAAGGATTCATCTAAAACTTCAACTGTATCGCCTTCTGAAACGGTACGAGTATTAAGCTCTTCTGTTTCTACCGGACCATATATAGCGATATCAGGATATTTTTCAGACATATCCATTACCCCACCAGTATGGTCATCGTGATTATGAGTTAATAAAATTGCGCGTAGTGTTAGATTATTCTCTTCTAAATATGCGAGTACTTGTGGACTTTCACCTGGATCGACCACAATCGCTTCATTATTTTTTTCAATCACCCAAATGTAGTTATCTGAAAATGCCTTAATTGGATGAATCTTCATCCATACCACTCCTTATTTGATTATTTCA
>DAIOTD010000085.1:0-5020 GCA_036752205.1 Atopostipes sp. | reverse complement strand
TTCACGAAATCGCATTACGTGTTATATAGACCGGCTCTATAAAAAAATCCGCAATCATCTCTGACTGCGGACACTAAATGTTATTTAGTTATTTAACAATATTTCAACAAATGCTTCTAGTAATTCTTTCTCTTCTATGCCAAATCGATCCTTCACAGGTGCATCGACATCTAAGACTCCGATTGCTTGACCATCCTTGATGAGTGGCACGACTATTTCAGATTGACTTGCCGCATCACAAACAATATGTCCAGGAAACTCGTTAACATCTGGCACGATAATCGTTTCTTCTTTTTCAAAGGATGTACCACAAACTCCCTTGCCGGAATCGATACGAATACAAGCTACTTTCCCTTGGAAGGGGCCTAAAACTAATTGTTTAGACGCTTCTTCCCATAAGTAAAATCCAACCCAGTTGATTTCATCGAATGTTTCATTTAAAAGTGCTGAAGCATTACTTAAATTCGCAATCCAATTTGGTTCGTCTTTAATTAAACCTTCTAGTTGGGCTAATACGATTTCTTTTTTCCATTTTTTTGTCATCATGATGCTCCTTAAATTAGTTGGTCAGTACAATAACTATAGAGTACCTACAATGGCTAATTTCACAACAGTTTGAAATTAATTATGGTCTAGTATAACATAATCATTCTTTTTTTGATATACTAGTTATAATTAGGAAAAAGACATACAAATTATCAATGTATGATACAAGTAACAAAAGATTATTTAGATACATAGAAGAGCTGGGAGGAAATCGGATGAACCCTTTACTTATTACCATAATAGTCATCTTAGTTATAGGACTCGTGACTTTTGGTATGACTTATTTAGTCCGCAAGAGATATTATCAAAGAATTGATGAACTGGATCAGCAAAAAAATCAGGTGCTAAAGAAAGCACCATATGACGAATTAAAAGAAGTGGATAAATTAAATATTAGTGGACAGTCACTTCAACTCCGAAAGAAATTAGAACAAAAGTGGAACGAGATTGAATCCGTTAAATATCCACGACTCGAAAATAATTTATTTGACGCAGAGCAATCAACGGATCGCTATCGTCTGGTGGAGGCAAAGAAAAGTCAAGATCGTGCCGAAGAAGCATTAGATGAAATTAATGAAGACTTAGAAATGTTAAAAAATGATTTGGTGGGTCTTATTGAACGAGAGCAAGCGAATCTTGTGAAGATTGACGAAATCAAAAAACGTTACCATGAAATTCGGAAATCACTTTTAGCACACAGTTTCTCATTTGGACCAGCATCTGAAACATTTGAAAAGAATCTCCGTTTAATGGAAGTAGATTTCACGGACTTTTCAAATATTACCATTTCAGGTGATCATGAAGAAGCCAATGCAGTTGTTAAGCGATTAAACGAAGACATCGAGATAATGGATCAGCAAATGGAAGAAGTACCACCATTACTAGATATTTTAGAAAATGAGTATGTCGAGCAATTTGACGATATTCAACAGGGCTACGAACAGATGTCAGATGCGGGCTATTTATTCCCAGATGATACCGTAATCGAAGATTTAGACAAGTTGAAAATCGATAAAAAGCATATTTTAGATCGTATTCGCGTATTAGAATTAGAAGAAGCCAAGGAAGAAACAGAAGCACTAGGTAAAGAAATTGATGAAATGTATGACCGGTTAGATATGGAATATCAGGCTAAACCAGCTGCGCAAGAATTACTTGAAGATAGTAAACGAGGTTTATACTTCCTACAAGATGAGAACCGTCGCTTAAATGCTTTCGAGAAACGGATGGAACAAAGTTATATTTTGATCCATAATGAAGCGAAGACGATTGAGAAGCTAGGCGAAGAAGTTAAAATGGCACGAGAAGAGTATAACTTTCTAGAAGATCGTATGAAGCATCAAGCTTTACCTTATTCAGTTATTTACGAACGTTTAGCAGAATTATTCGATGAGTTGGGTAATTTGAATGATGAATATAATGAAGTAGCTGAATTCTTAGAAAATTATCGTCATGAAGAGCTGGCTTTTAAAGATGAGTTATATCGTATGGAACAACAAATGTACCGTATGAAGCGTCGATTAGAGAATGAACGTTTACCTGGATTGCCGAATGACTATTTAGAGTTATTTTTCTCAACAACGGAACGTATTGAGCGATTTGATTCAGAGTTATCGCGTCCGAAGATTAATTTAGTTGAAATTCAAAAAGTCTATGAGATTTGTAATGAAGACGTGAAACAACTTGAAACGATGACTTATGAAATGGTGCGTCAAGTTGAATTAACAGAACGTACCTCACAGAAGCTCTATCGTTATAAAGATACCCACAAAGGAATACTGGAAACCATTCGCTATAGTGAATCGTTATTTAATAGCGACTATGACTATGAGATGGCTCTACGTTTAGTCAAAGAAAAACTAGAGAATGTTGCGCCAGGTGAGTATGCTAAAGTCGTTCAAGCCTATGAAGTAGAAAAGGAACAACAATAATCCAATCAAATGAATCGCTAGGTATGAAAGTAAATGGAAATTTTACTTTCATCCTAGCTTTTTTCATGTAGAATAGAGAAGTTGTGTAAAATGTACAAAAACGTTGATAGATATGATATAATATCCAACCGAATCAAGTATTTAAAGGACTGTATAGAATGATATATTTTGATAATAGTGCAACAACTAAAGTTGACTCAACTGTTCTAGATACTTACTTGAAAGTAAGTCAGCAGTTTTACGGGAATCCGTCTAGTCTTCATTTACTAGGAGATGCTCCAGCTAAGTTACTGGCACAATCTCGTGTACAAATCGCGAATAGCTTAAATGTGAAGCCGCAAGAAATCTATTTTACCAGTGGTGGAACAGAAGGCGATAATTGGGCGATTAAAGGAACTGCTCTTGAGAAGAAACGTTTCGGGCAACACCTAATCACTTCAACTGTAGAACACCCAGCGGTTTATGAAACGATGAAACAGCTGGAGCTATTTGGTTGGGAAGTTACTTATTTACCAGTCGATAAAAAGGGCCTCATTTCACCCAAAGATCTTAAAGAGGCAATTCGTGAAGATACCGTGCTAGTGTCGATTATCGGAGTGAATAATGAAGTTGGAACGGTGCAACCCATCAAGGAAATCGGAGAGGTTTTACGTGATTATCCGTCTATCCATTTCCATGTTGATGCAGTCCAAACTTTAGGAATGGTCGATTTAGAATTAGGATCAGAAAGCCGTGTTGATATGGCTGTGTTTTCAGGACATAAATTTAGAGCCCCTCGAGGTATTGGCTTTATTTACATTAAAGATGGACGACAAATTGCTCCTTTATTAACAGGCGGCGGACAAGAATCCGACATGCGAAGTGGGACAGAGAATTTGCCTGCAATAGCGGCGATGGCTCGCGCATTACGTTTAACATTAGATGATGAACCCTTGAAACGTACACACATTAAAAAATTACAAATGAAGATACGTAAGCACTTAGAAACGAAAGAAAAAGTCACTCTATTTACACCTGAGAACCATGCACCTCATATCTTGTGTTTTGGAATCGAAGGTATTCGTGGGGAAGTAACCGTACACGCATTTGAAGAGTATGCTATTTTTATTTCAACAACGAGTGCTTGTTCAAGTCGCGCGATGGATGTCGATTCGAGTACATTGAGTGCGATGGGTGTACCGAAACACATTTCAGAAACGGCGAACAGAGTGAGTTTAGCAGCAGAAAACACCGAAGAAGAAGTTGACGAATTTATTAAAGCATTTGATGAAATTTATGAAAAATTCCAAGTGATTAATCATTAGAAAGACTGTAGGAGGAAATAAAGTAAAATGAAACCAACACAAATTATGATTCGTTATGGCGAGTTATCGACTAAAGGAAAGAATATTCAGTTCTTTATCGATCGCTTAGGTCGTAATGTTAAAAATGCGATTGAACCAAAGTTTCCGAAAGTAGCGATTAGCTGGTTCCGTGACCGTATGTATATTGAATTAAATGGTGAAGATTCTGATGGCGTTGTTGAGCGTCTAAAAGATATTTTTGGAATTCAAACTATATCACCTGTAATCCAAGTTGAGAAGTCACTAGAGGCTGCAAAGGCTGGAGCGATTGCTGCCGTGCGTCCTCATATTGGAGAGGGTGTTAGTTTTAAAATTCAGACTCGTCGGGCTGACCACGATTTTGAATATGACACGATGGATTTAAACCGCGAATTGGGTGCTGCAGTTGCAGTTGAATTCCCAGAATTAAAAGTCCAAATGGACAAGCCAGACTTAACGGTTCGTACAGAGGTTCGTGATGACGGAATCTACTTATCTGTTGACACAATCCAAGCTTCAGGTGGACTACCTGTAGGAACGGCCGGAAAAGGGATGTTAATGCTGTCAGGTGGGATTGACTCACCAGTAGCTGGTTACCTTTCAATGAAGCGTGGTATTGAAGTGGAAGCCGTTCACTTTGCGAGCCCGCCATACACGAGTCCTCAAGCTTTACAAAAAGCGAAAGACTTAGCAGCAAAAATGGCGCGATACAGTGGTCAAGTTCCATTTATCGAAGTGCCATTCACTGAAATCCAGGAGCAAATTAAAAAAGATATCCCAGAAGGTTACATTATGACGGTAACGCGTCGATTTATGATGATGATTACAGATCGAATTCGTGAAGACCGAAATGGTTTAGCGATTATGACTGGTGAGTCTTTAGGTCAAGTTGCCTCGCAAACATTAGAAAGTATGCTAGCAATTAACGCCGTAACAACGACGCCTGTTTTACGACCGCTAGTGGCGATGGACAAAACAGAAATCGTTGAAATTGCAAAAGAAATTGATACATTTGATTTATCGATTCTACCTTTTGAAGACTGTTGTACAATCTTTACACCACCACGTCCAAAAACAAAACCAAATCTTGAAAAAGTAATTGATTATGAAAAAGTAATGGATGTTGAAGGATTAATTCAGCGAGCAATGGATGGCTTAAAAATTGAATACATCGGACCAGATTCACCAGACTTAGCAAAAGAAGAAGACCTATTCGAAGGC
>DAIOTD010000084.1:4001-5074 GCA_036752205.1 Atopostipes sp. | reverse complement strand
GGTGTGAAACCATACGTATTACCTACAGGGACAGTGAACATAATCCCGACACCCGGCTCATGAATATCTCCAACTATATTTTTTACTTTAGTTACGGCTTCTTCTAACAGCTCATCACCTTGGATAACTGTAAAAATCGTTTTATTATAAGGTCTTGAGTCTTCAAGCATGTTTTTTAAGACACCGTAAAACGGTGCTCCTGTTGAATTAACATCTGTCATGGCACTACCCATTCCTTGACTGTCCATGATAGTTGCACCCGTAATGCCAATATCAACAAAGGCATCCAATACATCTTCTAAATATTCCGTCTTATTGAGAACTACAAATAAAACATTCATCTTTTATCCATCCTTTCAAAATCTTCACTTTTATTTTGCTTTTTGATTCTTTAATACACCATTAACTTCGCCAGCTTTTGTAATCGCAATTTTAGCGAATATCGGTCCCATAATCTCAAATACAAGGACACTGAATAATATGACCGTAATAATCGATTCACTAAATTGCGGTAATTCGTTTGCGACTATGGATGATAATCCAATGGAAATTCCACCTTGGGTTAATAAGCTCAGACCTAGATATTTTTGGATCGTCTTGCTTTCTTTCAGCGCAACTGCACCGACTCCAGCACCAATAATCTTTCCGAGTGCTCGAGCTAAAATATAACCAATCCCAAGTGTACTAACTGTGGCTAATACTTTTATATCTAAGCCCATACCTGCCAATGTAAAGAATAACAGATCAATTGGTGGCGTAAAATCATTAACGGTTCCAAATACTCGTTTAGCATTTTGTTTCAAGTTGACTAACGTACCACCCATCATCATGGCCGTTAATAGTGGTGAAAGGTTAAAGAAGTTCGCAATCCCCACAGTCGCCAAAATAAAGGCTATCGAAATAATTAAAAGTTCGTTTCTATTTTTTGCTCTTTTAGCTAAATAAGTCAACATAAGTCCTAAAATAAAGCCTAGTAGAAGTGAACCAAAAATTTCAATTAATGGCGCACTAATTAATCTAAGAACAGTAAATTCTTCCATACCAGAAGTCATTTTGGCTAAGGATAAAGCTAC
>DAIOTD010000084.1:2238-3901 GCA_036752205.1 Atopostipes sp. | reverse complement strand
TTTTCATATCGGAAATTAAAAACTCATTTCCAATTGAAAACGCAATAGCCGCTAGTGCGATATCGGTGATAAAACTAAGCGAACTCAAATCTTGCTGACTGACTAAATCAATAAAAGATGGACCTAAAATCAATCCAGCAACGATGTAACCCGAAACACTTGGTAATGCAAGCTTTTGTGCCACCCGCCCTCCCAATAGACCAACCAAAATAATAATACTCAATTTAAAAAATAAATCCAATTCTTGTCTTCCTTCCATTTAATTTTATTGCGCTCCTCTTAACTCAAAACACAATCTTTACACCGGTTACTCACTCTCCTTATCCAAAATGCCATCCCCTTAAGCTTACCACACTTATGGATAAATGTTTTTCAATCCCTTATTTCACACAAAAAGACACAATATGCTTTCACACATTGTGTCCTTAAGTTTACTTGTTTTCTGTTTTTAGATTTATCGTTTTATAATAACCGATACACCTTGTCCGCCACCTACACATAATGTTGCTAAGCCAGACTTGCTGTCTCGTTTTAACATTTCATGAACGAGGGTCACTAGAATGCGTGCTCCACTTGCTCCAACAGGATGCCCTAAAGCAATAGCGCCTCCGTTAACGTTTGTAATCGATCGATCGAAACCAAGTTCATTAATCACACTTAAAGCTTGCGCGCCAAATGCTTCGTTCGCTTCAATCAATTCAATATCTTCTACCGTCATATCTGCTTTTTTCAACGCTTTTTGTGTTGAAGGAATCGGACCTGTTCCCATAATTTGTGGATCCACTCCACCAATTCCGTAAGATGCGATTGTTGCAAGAATTTCTAAACCTAACTCTTCTGCTTTCGCGCGAGACATTAAAATTAATGCCGCTGCTCCATCGTTAATTCCAGAAGAATTTCCTGCCGTAACGGACCCATCTTTTTTAAATGCTGGTCTAAGTTTCGCTAGAGTTTCTTCTGTCGTACCAAAACGAGGAGACTCATCCGTATCCACAATAACTGGCTCTCCTCTTCTTTGAGGAACAGTAATCGGTGCAATTTCTTCTTTGAAGCGGCCATTCTTAATCGCTGTTTCTGCACGATTTTGACTTTCAAAAGCTAAGTTATCCTGTTCTTCTCGTGAAATGCCATATTTTTCAGCAATATTTTCAGCCGTAACCCCCATATGGTAATCATGGAAAGCATCGTGTAAACCGTCATGTAACATCGTATCAATGATTTTCCCATCACCCATACGTCCACCAAAACGGAAATCCGGTAAAATATATGGCGCACGTGACATGTTCTCTGTTCCACCGACGACCACCACATCACTATCTCCGAGTAAAATCGACTGAGCACCACTCACGACTGCTCGTAAGCCAGAACCACATAAAATGTTGACACTTGTTGCGTGAGCTTCTTGCGGAATACCCGAGTGTATTAATACTTGTCGTGCTACGTTCCCTTTATTTCCAGCACTATAGACATTCCCAAAGACAACTTCTTGTACTTCTTTTGGATCTAAATTGATTGAATCCATCGCTGCCTTTACAACTTCTGTTCCCAAATCAACAGCTGTTACATTTTTGAATGCACCACCGAAAGTTCCAATAGCACTACGTTTTGCTGCTACAATAACTACTTCTGTCATGTTATTTCTCCTTTGAAATGATTTTCTAAT
>DAIOTD010000084.1:0-2138 GCA_036752205.1 Atopostipes sp. | reverse complement strand
TTTTATTTTCTCTTCGCGATGATTTCAATTTCAACTAAGCCACCTAAAGGAAGTCCTTTAACCGCAAAGGCTGATCGAGCAGGATAAGGTTCTTTAAAATACTGAGCATAAACTTCATTAACCGCTTTAAAATCATTCATATCATCGAGTAACACGAGGGTCTTAACGATATTCGTAAAATCAAGACCGACCTCTGCCAACAAAATTTCTATATTTTTTAAGGATTGATGAGCTTGTGCGACCACACCGTCTTGCATTTCACCGTCTGCATTCAGTCCTAATTGCCCGGAAAGATAAATCGTATCACCTGAATCTATCCCCTGTGAATAGGGTCCAACTGCTTGCGCTGCTTTATCTGTTTGTATTTTCTTCATATGAATCGACTCCTTTAATTTAAATAGTCATGTCAGTAAATCATACAGGAAAAGAAAATTATTTCGTATAAATCTTCATTCATTTTATTGTAAATTTTCCAACTGATATCTTGTAGATTCTAAAATGTCATGTAGTTGATGATATTTTTCAGTGTTTAACTCTTCTATAGTATATTTCGTACCGTCAGGCGTAAAATAGTAGAGTAAAAGTTTAGCTTGCAATTCTTCAATTTCTATCTTCAATTGCTTCTCTATTTCTTCATCAGTGCTTGGATAAGATTGTACTTGTCCTTCTATTATTAGTTGAAGATCGTCGTAAATAATGGTCTCGTAATCTGCTGGCGTTATAGTCTGATCATGATAGGTCGGATAAATAGATTGAATAATCATTTCTTTCAATTTTTCTGGATGGATAGCTAGAGCAGCTCGTTGAAATTTTTCATCTGATTTTTCCATACAGTTATGAATGAATTCGATATATAGACGATAAAATTCTGCTTTCGCATATTCTAATAATCCTTCTACTTCATTATTTGGGGACAAATCAATTCCCACTTGTTCACCTAAATGGATGAGTATGTTTTTTCGCATTGGATTCGGGGAGGTCTCTCCACGTTCCCACTTTGATACAATTGATTTTGTTGAACCATCGACTAATTCCCCAAATTCCTCTTGAGTCATCCCCATACGAATTCTAAGTTTTTTGATTCGATTTCCCATTTGCTTGTTATCAGCCATTCCACCACTCCTTTTGACTTTAATTATAGGTCGAGTGTCATAAAGTGTCAAGCAGCTTTAACCAGACCTTTGATTAATTGACCTTTCTCTTATTCATCCAACTATGTTAAAATTTAGTCAACATCATTTAAGAAGGAGCCGGATATGCAACGTTATTTTATTGACTATCCTCAGGTCACAATTGGGGACCGGATTATATTTTCGAAAGACCAAGCCCATCATATCGAGCGAGTCATGCGTATGAAAACTGGCGACCAAGTGATTGGAGTCGACCAAAGTCGTCAGGCTTATTTGCTGACACTGACTGTTGAAGAAGATCTATCGGCTGAAATTACAGAAGCGATTGAAAAAGACAATGAGTTACCTGTACAAATTGATTTCGTTTGTGGATTGCCCAAAGGAAGTAAACTTGAACATATCGTGCAAAAAGGCAGCGAGTTAGGTGTTTTTAACATCTATCCTTGGCAAGCTGATCGTTCCATTTCAAAATGGGAAGGTAAAAAGTCCGCTAAGAAAATTGAGCGTCTTCAAAAAATAGCCACTGAAGCAAGTGAACAAAGTCACCGAAATCACGAGGTCCAAGTAAAGGATTTAGTGAGCACCAAACAATTATTAGCACTAAGTGATAAGTATGACCATATTCTTGTAGCTTATGAAGAGTCCGCCAAAGCAGGCGAAACGAGCCGTTTAGCAAGCATCTTTACTCAATTAGAAGAAGGTGCACGAATTCTTATGATTTTCGGACCTGAAGGTGGGATTAGCGAAAAGGAAATTGAGTTGTTTGAAACGTTAGACAACATGAGTCTTGTAGGACTTGGAAATCGTATCTTACGTACAGAGACAGCTCCCCTATTTGCTTTATCAGCCCTCGTTTATGAAATGGAATTACGATAATTTCTTATACGAAGGATGATATACTAGAGACTAATTTTCTATCAGAACGATTAACCTAGATGAATAACTCTCAAACCATTTCACCTCGGTGAAATGGTTTTTTTGAACTTTTAGATGAATTTGCGGTAGTAA
>DAIOTD010000083.1:2664-5208 GCA_036752205.1 Atopostipes sp. | reverse complement strand
AAGTACGAGAGATTAGCTCAGCTAATCTCTCGTACTTCTGAAATAAGGGGTGAATTCCCTCAGTTATTCTTCTGTATTTGAATCTTCGTTTGTATCATTATCGTCTTCTGTTTCAGTAACATCTTCGACAGCAGTTTCTGCTTCTATTTCATCGTCTGTTTCTTCCAAGGTTTCATCTTCTTGTCCACGTTCAACTACGATATCGTTGTCTTCGTTGACTGTGACGTTGATGCCGCCAACTTCTGGATTTTCTAGATAGAATTCTGCAATCTTATCTTCGATTTGTTCTTCGATTACACGTCGTAGTGGGCGAGCACCCATGTCTGGGTTGTAACCAATATCGACAAGTTTTTCTTTAGCTGCTGTGTCGATATTAATTTCAATACCGTGTTCAGCCATTGAATCGTTGATTTCTTCTAACATAATATCCACAATGACTAGTAGATTTTCCTTCGATAGTGAGTTAAACTCCACAATCGCGTCAAAACGGTTTAAGAATTCTGGTTTAAAGTAGCCACTTAATTGGTTTAAGATAGATTGTTGCGTCCCATCTAAGGCTGCCCCGAATCCTACGTTTGCTTCAACTGCACCTGTACCCGCATTACTTGTCATAATGATAATTGTGTTCTTGAAATCGACCACACGACCCTGCGAGTCTGTCAAACGACCATCTTCCATAATCTGTAGGAACATGTTCAGAACATCAGGGTGAGCTTTTTCAACCTCATCCACTAGCACAAGACTATATGGGTTACGACGAACTTGTTCTGTTAGTTGTCCAGCTTCATCATAGCCGACGTATCCTGGTGGTGAACCGATCATTTTAGAAGTCGAATGACGATCCATGTACTCACTCATATCGAGACGAATATAGGCATCATGACTACCGAATAATTCGTACGTTAAAGCTTTTGCTAATTCTGTTTTACCGACACCAGTTGGTCCGACAAACAAGAATGAACCAATAGGACGATTTGTTTTACGTAGACCAATTCGATTTCGACGAACTGCACGCGTTACTTTGTCAATCGCATGATCCTGACCCACAACAACTTCTGCTAAAGACTTGTCAAGGTCGCGTAATTGGGTTTGTTCTTTTTCTTTTAAGTCACCCACTGGGATGCCAGTTTTGATTTCAATAATGTTAATCATGTCTTGTTCTGTAACGACTGGCGTTTTGGAATCAGGAATTTGTTGGTTGAGCATTTCTTCGAATTTCGTAATTTGATCACGATAGAAGGCTGCCTTTTCATAATCCTCACGGTCTGTCGCATCTGTTTTAGCTTTTTCTGCTTCATTAATTTTCTTTTGAATCGTTTCTGGATCTTGTACTTGAATCGTTAAGTTTTTCTTTGAACCAGATTCATCTAATAAGTCGATTGCTTTATCCGGTAAGAATCGGTCTTGGATATAACGGTCAGACAAATCAATGGCTGCCTGAATCGCTTTATCTGAATATTTGACATGGTGATATTTTTCATATTGTTCTTGGATTCCTTTTAAGATAACCATCGTTTCTTCTAATGAAGGTTCGTCTACACGAACGGGTTGTAATCGACGCTCAAGTGCTGAATCTTTTTCAATGACACGGTACTCATTTAAAGTAGTCGCACCGATTAATTGAATGTCACCACGCGCTAAAGCCGGTTTTAAAATGTTTCCAGCATCTGTATTGCTTCCTTCAGCTGAACCCGCACCAACAATCTGGTGGATTTCATCGATAAAGAGAACCACATCTTGGTCATCAGTTAACTCTTGAATGAGCTGTTGCATTTTCTCTTCGAACTGACCACGGATTCCCGTACCTGAAACAAGAGAAGAGACGTCTAGTTGGATAATTTCTTTATTCGCTAATTTTTGAGGAACTTCACCATTAATTATTTTTAACGCTAATCCTTCGACAATAGCGGTTTTACCCACACCTGCTTCTCCAACAAGCACCGGATTATTTTTACGACGGCGGTTTAAAATTTCACTGACACGTTCGATTTCTTCGTCGCGTCCGATGACGCCATCGATTTTACCTTCACGGGCCATGTCATTTAAGTTAATTCCGAACTCACCTAAAATACCACCACGTTTACCTTGTTGATCTCCTTGGTTTGGTCCACGTCCACCTTGTCCAGGAGTAGGTTGTTGTTGAGCACCTAAATCTTGCTGGTTAGCTGTTGCACCGAATGCACGGAATAAATCATCAAAACTTCCAAAGCCAAATGGATCTGTGTTGCGATTTGGTCCACGACCACCTTGACCTGTTTGTTGTCTAATTTCACGATAACATCTTTGACATACATCAATTTCACGTCTTTGTCCGTTCACTCGAGTGGTTAAATGAATCGTTGCATCATTTTCTCTACATCTTTCACAAAGCATGAACACACTTCCTTTCAAATTCTAGTAACTTGTTTCCTATCTATTTTAAAATGTTTAGAGCCAAATGTCAGTTATAACGGGTCGCCTAACTATTCATTGACCATTACTGACCTTTGACTAAACTTATTATACTCTGACCTGTTCTGACTTTCAAGGTTAATGTCTTATTTT
>DAIOTD010000083.1:0-2564 GCA_036752205.1 Atopostipes sp. | reverse complement strand
GGTTGTTTTACAGCTGTTCATATTACCAATCACTAAAAATGATTTGAGGGTTTTCTGTATGTTTGATTGCGTTTTATTTTCATTTTAGACAAAAACTCTGTAATGTATAGGTACCGTTACCACTGAATAAATATTAGTTGAGAAAATCAGTTAGTAATGGTATTCTAATAGAGATGATTGATGAAAATGTTTTCTTATCGAGAACACGGAATCTATCAAAAATTTTATACAAAAAGGGGTATTTAAAATGGAGAAAAAAGAATTTCATATTACAGCAGAAACAGGTATTCACGCACGTCCAGCTACAATGTTAGTACAAACAGCAGGTAAATACGGTTCAGATATTACGTTAGAATATAACGGAAAATCTGTTAACTTAAAATCAATCATGGGCGTTATGTCACTAGGTGTAGGCCAAGGTGCTGACGTTACAATTACTGCTGATGGTGATGACGCGAAAGAAGCAATTGAAGGCATCACTGCGACAATGAAGAGTGAAGGACTGGGCGAATAAACTATGAGCAAAAAAATAACTGGAATTGCTGCAAGCGACGGTTATGCTCATGCTAAAGTATATCGACTAATCGAACCTGATTTAACAGTAAACAAAGTTACTGTCGATGATCCAAATGCTGAAATCGAACGTTTGAATCAAGCAATTAAAGCTTCACAAGAAGAAATTCAGAAAATTCGTGAAATTGCCGTTCAATCATTAGGTGAAGAGGAAGCGCAAGTTTTCGACGCACATTTAATGATTTTATCTGACCCAGATATGGTTGGACAAGTTGAAGAAGCAATTAACACAACTAATGTGAATGCAGAGTCTGCGTTCCAAGAAGTTTCTGAAAACTTTATTAATATATTCGAATCAATGGAAGATAACCCATACATGCAAGAACGCGCTGCGGATATCCGTGATGTACGTAAGCGTGTGTTAGCTAGTTTACTAGGGGTCAGTCTACCAAACCCAGCAACAATTGACGAAGAAGTCGTTGTCGTTGCACATGACTTAACACCATCCGATACAGCGCAATTAAACAAACAATTTGTTAAAGCGTTCGTAACGAACATTGGTGGACGTACTTCTCACTCAGCTATCATGGCGCGTTCTCTAGAAATTCCTGCAATCGTAGGTTTAGGTACAATCTCAGAAGACGTTACAGATGGTGAAATGTTACTTGTTGATGGAATTGAAGGACACGTAATCGTTAATCCTTCAGAAGAAGAAGTTGCAGAATCAGCGGTTAAAGCTGAAGAATATCAAGCTTTAAAAGCAGAGTGGGAACAATTGAAAGATGACCCTTCTGTAACATCAGATGGTAAGACATTTGAACTGGCAGGGAACATTGGTACACCCCGTGACTTAGAAGGTGTATTAGATAACGGTGGAGAAGCAGTTGGTTTATACCGTACAGAATTCCTATACATGGATTCTGATGAGCTTCCTACTGAAGACGAGCAATTTGAAGCCTATAAAGAAGTACTTGAAGGCATGGGCGGACGTCCAGTTGTTGTTCGTACAATGGATATCGGTGGGGACAAAGAGTTACCTTACCTGGAACTTCCGCATGAAATGAACCCATTCTTAGGGTACCGTGCCATTCGAATTAGTTTAGATCAAGATGAGATCTTTAGAACTCAATTGAGAGCTTTATTACGTGCTTCAGTTTATGGAGATTTACGTATTATGTTCCCAATGATCGCAACTTTACCAGAATTCCGCGACGCAAAAGCTATTTATACGGAAGAAAAAGAAAAATTAGAAGCAGAAGGCATTGAAGTTTCTGATACGATTGAAGTTGGTATCATGATTGAAATCCCTGCTGCAGCGGTATTAGCTGACCAATTTGCGAAGGAAGTTGATTTCTTCTCTATTGGAACGAATGACTTAATTCAATATACAATGGCAGCTGACCGTATGAACGAACAAGTTTCATACTTATACCAACCTTATAACCCATCAATCTTACGTTTAATCAAAAACGTTATTGATGCAGCTCACGCTGAAGGTAAATGGGCAGGTATGTGTGGGGAAATGGCTGGAGATCAAACGGCTGTACCTCTACTAGTTGGTATGGGATTAGATGAATTCTCAATGAGCGCTACAAGTATTCTACAAACGCGTAGTTTAATGAAACGTCTAGACTCTTCTAAGATGGAAGAATTAGTAGACAAAGCACTAAACGAAGCCGTGACAAATGAAGAAGTTGTCGCTTTAGTTGAAGAGTACACAAAATAATCAAAGCAAAACTAAAGAGCTGGGCAACCAGCTCTTTTTTCTGTATATAAAATAACGAAATCGGGGGAGACAATTATGAAAATTGGATTTATCGGAACAGGTGTTATGGGTTCATCCATGGTGCGCCATCTATTGAAAGCAGGGTATTCCGTTCATGTATTTAATCGTACCAAGGAAAAAGCGATGCCTTTAGTGGATGAAGGTGCCGTTTGGGAAAATACTCCTGCAGATATCGCGAAGGTATGCGATATTATTTTCACTATCGTTGGCTATCCCCAGGATGTGGAACAGGTTTATTTTGGTGAAAATGGCATATTTGAAGAGT
>DAIOTD010000082.1:0-5251 GCA_036752205.1 Atopostipes sp. | reverse complement strand
TATTTACAATCGATACTAGAATTTGATTTCTATAAAGAGGCAGGCTCAGAATATCCAGATGCCTTAAGTATTGGATTAGCTTTGAACTCTGCAGATTACTATCAAACAGAAATTGGGGGTCCGGTCTATACTCAAGATATTCCTGATGATAAGATATTAAAACAAGGTCAATCCATGGCGAGTGAAATTGTTCGTCGTGTTCGTCAATTAGAGGGACTTTCAGACATTCCAATATTTGTAGGGTTATATAAACAGTCTGCTAGAGACGAGTTAGGTGGGGGAGTTTATATTGCAACAGGAACAAGCACGAATGGTTCTACTGCTATCCAAAGTTGGGAAACGATTAAGGAACAACGATTAATTTTCCCATTACAAGGAAAAGATTCATCAGAAGGCAATGCTTTTGCGAATTTTCAATCGGAAGTTGAAAAATTCTTCCCGAATTTAAGTGGGGTTACTGGAGAAGCACATTATATTGATGAACAATTAGTTGAGTTAAAAATAAATATTGTGACTCAATTTTATGGTAAAACTGAGATGATCGCTTTTTCACAATATTTAAAACAAAGTGCCGAGACTTTCTTGCCACAAGATTTAGACGTAGAAATTATTGTTGAATCAACCCGATCTGTTGAAGCCTTTTTGAAAAAAGATCGCACAGAAGCAGAGTATTTTGCACATGTATTTAATTAAATGAAAGATTGGTGAAAGAATGAATATTAATGAAGAATTAGTAAAAGAAATTGGCTCAATAATGAAATTAGAATTTACGGATGCGCAAATGGATACACTTGTAAATGAAATTAGTGAATCCATTTCAATGTTTGAAGAATTAGCACAGTTAGATACTGAAGGCGTAGAAGGAACTTTCTACGGTACAGTAGAAGGCCGCGCTCGTTTCAGAAAAGATGAATCTGTGCAAAATAAAGAAGAAATAGCCGCACTAATTGAAAATGCTCCGGCTACAGTGGATAACTTGATTCAAGTACCGGCAATATTAGAAGATGGAGAGGGTGGCGCATAATGGATTTACATACAAAAACAATTCAAGAATTACATGAATTATTGGTTAATAAGGAATTAACAGTAACGGAACTAATTGAAGCGACATTCGACCGTATTCTAAAAGTAGAAGATCAAGTAGGAGCTTTCATTTCATATGATAAAGAATATGCTTTGGAACAAGCTCGTCAAGTAGACGAACGAGGTGTAGACCCGAATAATGTTTTAGATGGGATTCCAGTTGCGGTAAAAGATAATATTGTCACTAAGGATTTCAAAACAACTGCAGCTTCGATTATGTTAGAAGACTTTGTTTCTGTATACGATGCAACTGTAGTTGAGAAACTAAAAAACGCCGGCATGATTATTGTTGGGAAAGTGAATCTAGACGAATTTGCGATGGGTGGAACAACTGAAAACTCTGCACTACAAAGAACTCGTAACCCTTGGGATACAACAAAGGTTCCAGGAGGATCTTCAGGTGGTTCAGCAGCAGTAGTAGCAGCGGGAATGGTTCCAGCTTCATTAGGAACAGATACAGGTGGCTCAATCCGTCAACCGGCTTCATACAATAACCTAGTTGGAATTAAGCCTACATACGGAACGGTTTCTCGTTACGGTGCGATTGCATTTGCATCGAGCCTAGACCAAATTGGACCAATGACCCGTACAGTAGAAGACAATGCGATTATGCTAAACGCTATTAGTGGGAAAGATGAAAATGATGGTACGTCAGCGGATATTGAAATAGACTATACGGAAAAAATTGGTCAAGAGATTAAAGGACTAAAAATTGGTATACCGAAAGAATTATTTGACGAAGAGATGATCACTTCGGGTGTTCTTGAAACGACTCGAGCAGCTGTAAGCAAATTAGAAGAATTAGGTGCAGAAATTATTGATGTTAGTTTACCTGATTTAAAATACAGCATCCCTACTTACTACGCGATTGGGTCTGCAGAAGCATCAAGTAACTTGCAACGTTTTGATGGCATTCGTTATGGCTACCGTGCAGATGATGCAAAATCATTAGAGGAGCTATACGTTAAATCACGTTCCCGAGGATTTGGGACAGAAGTGAAAAAACGTATTGTTTTAGGTGGAATTGCTTTAAGTGTAGAGCATTATGATGCTCTGTATGGTCAAGCGACTAAAGCGCGAACAATTTTACGAAATGAATTTGAAAATATCTTAGAAAAAGTTGATTTTATCGTAGGACCGACTACGGTTTCTACTGCTCCGCTAATTGGAGAGACAGTAGAAGAAGATGCGGTTGAAACCTATTATGGCGATATTTTAACAACGGTAGCAAACTTAATTGGTGCACCAGCACTAAATATCCCGGTAGGCTTCTCAGAAGGAATGCCAGTCGGAATGCAATTAATTGGAAACTACTTTGATGAAGCGACATTATACCAAGTTGGTCATGCGTTTGAAAAAGCAACGGATTACCATAAACAATATCCAGAGCTTGAAGGAGGAAACAAATAAATGAATTTTGAAACAGTTATCGGAATAGAAGTACACGTTGAGTTAAAAACAAATTCAAAAATGTTCTCACCTTCAGTATCAGGCTTTGGTGACGAACCAAACACAAACACCAGTGTTGTGGATTGGGGTTATCCAGGGGTTCTACCTGTTCCAAATGAAAAAGGAATTGAGTTAGCCATTAAAGCAGCCCTTGCATTGAATTGTGAAATAAACCAAGAAACCAAATTTGATCGTAAAAACTACATTTATCCAGATAATCCAAAAGCTTACCAAATTACACAAGACGATTTGCCAATCGGTCAGAATGGTTATATCGATGTTGTAGTCGATGGTGAAGAGAAACGTATTCGAATTGAACGAGTCCATCTTGAAGAAGATGCAGGTAAAAATATACACGGTACGGATGGGTATTCATATGTGGACTTAAACCGTCAAGGAACACCTTTATTAGAAATTGTTTCTGAAGCAGATATCCGTTCACCAGAGGAAGCACAAGCTTATTTAGAAGCCTTGAAACAAATTATCCAATTTACAGGTGTTTCAGATGTGAAGATGGAGGAAGGTTCAATGCGTGCAGATGCCAATATTTCATTGCGTCCATATGGCCAAGAAGAATTTGGTGTCAAAACAGAATTAAAAAACTTGAACTCATTTAATAACGTTCGTCGAGGATTAATTTTCGAACAAGGACGTCAAGAAAAACTATTATTAAGTGGTGGAGAAGCCTTACAAGAAACGCGACGTTACGATGATGCAACTCGTGAATCTGTCTTAATGCGTGTAAAAGAAGGAGCGGATGATTACCGTTATTTCCCAGAACCAGATATTTTACCGTTTACCATTTCAGAAGAGACAATCGAACAACTTCGTTCAGAATTACCAGCAATGCCTGAAGAACGTCGTGTGCGTTATGTGAAGGAACTTGGTATTCCAGAATATGATGCAATTGTTTTAACCGATACAGTTGAAATGGCCGACTTCTTTGAAGCAACAGTTTCAAATGGTGCAGATGCTAAACAAGCATCAAACTGGTTAATGGGTGACATATCAGCTCACTTAAACAAAGAGCAAGTCTCCATTGATAAAACAACCTTAACACCAGCAGGTTTAGCTGAAATGATTAACCTAATTGAAGACCAGACCATTTCATCTAAAATTGCAAAACGCGTCTTTGCAGAGTTAATGAAAGAGGAAGTAACTGACGTACGAGGATTAGTTGAAGAAAAAGGTTGGGCACAATTAAGTGATCCAAACGAGTTAATCCCAATTATTTCAGAAGTTTTAGACAACAACGAGCAATCAGTTGAAGACTTTAAAGGTGGTAAAAAACAAGCACAAGGTTTCTTAATTGGTCAAATTATGAAAGCTACTCGTGGGAATGCAAACCCAGGAGTCGTCAATAAATTGTTAGCGCAAGAATTAAATAAGCGTTAAGTATTTAGTATAAACGACTATTCGGTAAAACAACATCAGTATCCTCTTAGCTTTAGCCTGTTATAGGAACTTGATTTGTCTAATTTTAAAAATGGATTAGACAAAATTAGTGAATAATGCCAATAGATTATAAAGTATGATACAATTTCATATAGATTAAACTGAGCTCACCATAACAGGTAAGAGTCGATGATGATAGGGAGAGTTGAAAGATGAGAAAACGTGCGCGTATAATATATAATCCGAGTTCTGGGCGAGAGGTCATTAAAAAAGAACTTCCAGATATATTGGCAGTTTATGAAGATGCCGGATATGAAACCAGTGCTTTTCAAACAACGCCAGAACCTTTATCAGCGCAAAAAGAGGCAGCTAGATGTAGTGAAGATGGCATTGATTTAATTGTAGCGGCCGGGGGAGACGGTACGATTCACGAAGTCATTAGTGGAATTGCTGAGAAAGAGTACCGACCAACAGTCGCAATTATTCCAGCCGGTACAACTAATGATTATGCTCGTGCACTTAGAATACCAAGACATAATCTAATCGAAGCAGCAAAATTAATCCACAAGCAAGAGTCACTTTATATGGATATTGGGAAAGTTATCACAGGAGAAGAAGAACAACATTTTGTCAATATCGGAGCTATGGGCAACCTAGTGTCTGTTACATTTGATGTGACGCCACAACTTAAAACAATCTTTGGCTATTTAGCTTATGTTGTTAAAGGAGTAGAGCTATTACCCCAAGTACGTGCTCTGCCAGTAGAAATTGACTACGAAGGTGGTCGTTTTGAAGGAGAAGCAACTTTAGTGTTTATTGCGTTATCGAGTACAGTTGGTGGCTTTAATAATATCGTCCCAGACAAGGTTTATGGAGATGGAAAGTTCTCAATGATTATTGTCAAAAAAGCCAATGCTTTTGAATTGGTCCAACTAGCTCGGAAATTACTAACAGACGGCACCCATCTCGACAGTCCGCTTGTTATCCATAAAAAAACGGACTTTGTCGACATTAAAGTAACGGATGATCAACAACTGAAAATCAACTTAGATGGTGAATATGGTGGCGATACACCGGTTCGATTTGAAAATCTGAACCATCACGTTGAAGTGGTGGCAAATATGTCGTCGATAAAGAATGAATTTCATGATTTATCAGAAGATGAAAAACTTGAAATGAAATCTCTCTTCGCTTCCGAATTATCGTCTTTAGAGGAAATTGAAGAAAAAGCCATTAAAAATGAACAAGAAGCATAGGAAGATGAATCTTTCGAAGGTACGAGTTGCTCGTACCTTTTCTTTTTGTCATAATGTAGAAGAATAAT
>DAIOTD010000081.1:0-5461 GCA_036752205.1 Atopostipes sp. | reverse complement strand
GTGGACATCGATATTAAAGTTCTGTATAGATAGACAGCAAAAAAACCATTATCATTTCTGCTTTTTCAGAAAGATAATGGTTTCTTCTTAAACTATTCTATTAGCCGACGCTGCCTTCCATTTCATAAGCGATTAGACGGTTTAATTCGACGGCGTATTCCATCGGTAATTCCTTCGATATAGGTTCCACGAACCCTACGATAATCATTTCAGTCGCTTGTTGCTCGGTCAAGCCACGACTCATTAAATAATACAATTGTTCTTCTGAAACTTTCGAAACTTTTGCTTCATGTTCTAAGTTGACATAAGAATTATGTATCTCGTTATATGGGATCGTATCGGATTTCGATTGGGCATCCAATAATATGGTGTCACATTCAATATGGGAATCGGAATTTTTGGCATCCGCTGAAACATAAACTTGGCCACGATAATTCACAACTCCGCCTTCTCGTGCAATCGATTTAGAAACAATCGTACTAGATGTATCCGGAGCCAAATGATAAATCTTTGTACCCGTATCTTGGATTTGACCTTTCCCAGCCATAGCCATCGTTGTGACGGTCCCTTTTGCGCCTCTTCCTTTTAAGAAAATACTTGGATATTTCATGGTCGTTTTAGCACCAATATTGCCATCGACCCATTCGACTGTCGCATTTTCTGCAGCCGTTGCGCGTTTCGTCACTAAATTATACACATTGTCAGACCAGTTTTGGATCGTTGTATAACGGCAATAGGCATCTTTTTTCACAATGATTTCAACCGTTGCGGCATGTAAAGAGCTCGATGAAAAGGTGGGCGCGGTACAGCCTTCAACATAATGAATGCTGGCTCCTTCATCGACCACAATCAACGTTCGTTCAAACTGCCCCATCGATTCTTCGTTCATTCTAAAATACATCTGAATCGGAACATCCACTCGGACATTTTTCGGAACATATAAAAAGGTTCCCCCTGACCAAGCAGCAGCATTTAAAGCAGACAATTTGTTGTCGTCATAAGGGACAACCGTTCCAAAATACTCTTTAAATATTTCAGGGTATTCTTGTAGAGCCGAATCCGTATCCATAAAGACAATCCCAATGTCCTCAAATTGTTTCTTCATATTATGATAAACAACTTCGGATTCATATTGCGCTCCTGCTCCAGCTAAATAAGCTCGTTCCGCTTGCGGTACACCTAATCGTTCAAAAGTTTCTTTGATTTTTTCGGGTACGTCATCCCATGTTCGAGCGGGTTTATCTGAGGCTTGACGGTAAAATGTATATTCGTCAAAGTCTAACTCCGATAGATCCGCTCCCCACTCTGGCATCGGACGATTTTTGAAATGCTCAAATGCTTTTAAACGATAGTCTAACATCCATTGGGGCTCATTTTTTTTAGCCGATATTTCTCGAACGATTTCTTCTGTTAAACCTTTTTCTGTTTTATAAACAGACTCCACATCATCATGGAAACCATATTTATATTCTTCGCGGCTTGGTATCTTCTCCTGCATCATCTTCTCTCCCTTTCATCAAACTGAGTTTTCATCCGATTGCAATAAGCCCTCTTCTAAAGCATGCCAACTCAATGTCGCACATCGTATACGTGTCGGAAATTTCGTTACACCTTGTAAATAAGCTGCATCGTCAAGAGGTTTCGTATCGATTTCTTCATTTCCTTTCATAAATTCAAAAAATAAAGAAAGGAGTTCTAAAGCCTCTTCTGAACTTTTTCCAAGCATGATTTCGGTTAGCATACTCGCACTAGCCATTGAAATCGCGCAACCCTCACCTTGAAATGCAATATCAACTATTTCATTATCTTCCAACCGATATTGCACTTTCACTAAATCACCACAAGACGGGTTAAACAATTCCATTTCACCCGAAGGATTTTCGATTAAGCGTTTATTGCTTTGATTCGTTGAGTGCTCTTTAATAACCGTCTGATACAACATCTGTAAACGACTATTCCTCATCTGCAAAAAACTCCTTTGCTCTCGTTAAGCTTTGAATGAATTGATCAATTTCTTCTTTTGAATTGTAAAAACAGAGACTAGCTCGTGCACTTGCGACAATTCCTAATCTTCTCATTAAAATTTGTGCGCAATGGTGCCCTGCTCGAATAGCGATGCCATCAAGGTCTAGCGCAGTCGCTAAATCATGAGAATGGACGTCTTCAAGATTAAACATAACGACTCCGGAACGCGATTTACTAGCTAATGGCCCATACACTTGAACCCATTCTATTTCTTCCAGTTGGGCTAATAAATAGTTTGTTAATTTTTGTTCATAAGCTTCGATGTTCTTTAAGCCGATGTTTTCAATATAACGGATTGCTGCGCCTAAACCAATCACGCCTGAAATGTTTGGTGTACCAGCTTCAAACTTATGCGGAATAGCTGCCCAAGTTGATTCGTTTTCGCCTACATACTCAATCATTTCACCACCGAAATTAGCTGGATTGAAAGCTTCCAACCATTTTCGCTTACCATATAAAACCCCAATACCAGTTGGTCCATACATTTTATGAGCTGAAAAAGCATAGAAGTCGACATCTAACTCTTCTACATCAATCTGGAAATGTGATACAGCTTGTGCTCCATCGACTACAACAATTGCCCCTACTTCATGGGCGAGTTGTGTCATCTTCTTCACAGGATTGATGGTTCCAAGTGTATTAGAAACATGGGTGAAAGCAACAATTTTAGTATTAGAAGTTAGTTTTTCTTTGAAATCTTCTAAATCCATTTCACCGTCTGACGATAGCTCTGCATAACGTAAGTGAGCGCCTTTTTCTTTAGCTAATTGTTGCCAAGGGATAATATTCGAATGATGCTCCATCGCAGTCAATAGAATTTCATCGCCTTCTTCTATTAAAAATGACAGGCTTCTCGCACAATCATTGATGCTGGCAGTCGTTCCTGAAGTAAAGACGATTTCTTCTTTTTCTTTCGCACCAATAAAATCAGCTACTTGTTGGCGTACCGAATCAAAAACTTCAGTTGACTCGCCTGAAAGAGTATGAATTCCTCGGTAAACATTCGCATTATAGTCTTGATAATAGTTCGTTATAGCCTCAATCACTTGTTTTGGCTTTTGAGTTGTCGCAGCATTATCGAGATAAATTAACGGTTGATCGTATACTGAGCGCTTCAATATCGGAAAATCGTCTCGTATAGTTCTCCAATTAATTTCCATAATGGGTTAACTTCCTTTCGATGCGGTCAATTAACTGTTCTCTGACACTTGGTAAAGAGATTTCATTTAAAACAATCCCTAAGAAACCTAGAATAACCAATTTTTCAGCTTGTAATTGATCTAAACCACGACTCATGAGGTAATACAATTGTTCTTTATCGACTCGACTAACCGAAGCGGCATGCCCAGCTTGGACTTCAAATTCATCAATCAGTAAAATCGGGTTCGCATCCGCTCGCGCTTCATCCGATAACATCAGTACACGAGACTCTTGTTGCGCATTGCTATACTTGGATCCTCTTAAAATATGGCCAATCCCATTAAACGATAACGTCGATTGTTCAAGCACGACACCATGTTGGAAAATATTGCCATCCGTATTTAATCCGATATTCGTTAATCCAACGTTTATCATTTGAACTTGCTGACCATGGCTAATCGCAACGGTCTTAACATCTGACGAAGAGCCTTGACCTTTTAACTGAATCTGAATATCTTCAATCACATTTCCATCATTCATTGCACCAAGGGCTAATAGAATTCTCGCATCTTTTTCAGTCTTTCCAGTTCGACGGATAAAGGCTGTGGTTTCTTTTGCTAATTGACCTAATGCAAAGTATTGAATCAAAGAACCCTCTTCTGCAATGAAATCTACATGACCATGAATACTCATTTTATGCTTAGAATCGGTCGCATATTTTTCGTTAATTTCTATTGAAGCGTTCTTGCCTGCATAAACCAATACTTGTTGATGACTGACAGTGGCAGCTTCATCATTTTTTATGAAATCAAGTTCGATCGGTTCAGTCACTTTTACATTCTCCGGTGCATAAATAAAAATACCTCGGGTTAGATAAGCGAGGGTAAATGCATTGAAAGCATCTTCTCTTTGCACAAAGGAACTTCGTTTATAAATATCTTCAAAGAATGCCCCATATTCCGTAAAGGCCGTTTGGAAATCTAAAATATGTACGCCATCTTCTCTTTTAACATTCACACTCTCATGCTTATGATTTATTGAAGGTAGATTCCATAAATTCCATTTCGAATAATCAATTCGCTCAATCTCAGGCTTTGAAAGAGACTCTAGTGAATCGAATGCCGATAGTCGTTGATTTAAAAACCAGTCTGATTCATTCAGCGTTTTGGAAAGTTTTTCAACCATCTCTTGATTATTAACAAACTGTTCTGACATTTGATTCCCTCCCCTATTCATCGATTTCAATATCTAAGGCAAGTTCATTAGCGATATTCTTATAACCTTCTTTTTCTAATTGCATCGCTAACTCCGCTCCACCACTCTTCACAATTCGTCCACCCATCATGATATGAACAAAATCGGGTTCGACATAATTTAATAAGCGCTGATAGTGCGTAATAATCAGAGAACCGAAATCATTACTTCTCATGGCATTGATCCCTTTTGAAACGACTTCTAAAGCATCAATATCTAATCCTGAGTCAATTTCATCTAATATCGCAATCTTAGGTTCAATCATCATCATCTGCAAAATTTCATTACGCTTCTTCTCTCCGCCTGAAAAACCTTCGTTTAAATAGCGTTCAGCCATTTCTTCTTGCATATCTAACATAGCCATTTTTTCATCGAGTTTCTCTATGAAATCACGAACACCCATTTTATCGTCTTCCGGTCGTTGCGCATTAATCGCTGCTCGAATAAAGCCTGCATTCGTTACACCTGCAATTTCACTCGGATACTGTACAGCTAAAAATAATCCTGCACGCGCTCGTTCATCTACTTCCATTTCTAAAACGTTTAAATCGTCTAGCCATATTTCACCAGAAGTCACTTCAAATGAAGGATGGCCCATTAGAGTTGCAGCTAAGGTAGACTTCCCTGTACCATTCGGCCCCATAACAGCATGAATTTCACCAGTATTGATCGTCAGGTTTAACCCGCTTAATATTTCCTTCTCTTCAATGGATACATGTAAATCTTTAATACGTAAAGTTGTCATCTGTATTCACTCTCCTCATTATTTTAATGCTGACCAGACATCTGTCATCATTTGATTATAAGCTTGTACCCCGCCATTACTTAAATACCAGACATCCGCTGTTAAGTAATGAATGGCATCTTCTTGAAATGCTTTTGTGGTCTGGATTAATGGATTGGCTTCAAAATGTTTTACCGTGTCCTCTAACAAATCCGTTTCAGCAATCGCACTCGATCGGTCTAAAACAAAAATGATATCTGGATTCTCTCGAACAATGTATTCATACGAAATTTCCATCCCATGTTTTGAAACCTCTAT
>DAIOTD010000080.1:0-5581 GCA_036752205.1 Atopostipes sp. | reverse complement strand
TTATTATCTTAATGTATATATTGTTCTTCATTCTAATCGGCTTATTTCTTCAGACACCAGCTGAGCTCCTTCTAGGCTTAAAAAATATTATAAGTTCAACAGGGATATTAATCACAGACTATACAGTCATTAGTGGTGTAGGACCGACACTCGTAAATGGAGGTTTAGTTGGGTTAATCGGTTTTATCCTCATCAAAAAAAATAACGTACCAATGGTTGGTGCATCAATAGCGGCAATTTTTACGATGATCGGTTTTGCCTTTTTTGGTAAAAACATTGTCAATATATTACCCATTTTACTCGGAGTCTATTTTTATAGCCGTTATATGAGAAAGGAATTCCGCGCCTATATTTATCCAGCTTTATATGGAACAGCGCTGGCTCCATTAGTTTCAGAAGTCGCTATCCACACACCGCTCGGTATATTAGGTGGGCTCGCAGTAGGGATTATCGCAGGGATGATTGTGCCACCTTTAGCAACTCATTTATTAAGCGGTCATGAAGGCCATAATTTATATAACATCGGCTTTACAGCGGGATTCACGGGTCTATTACTCACAAATATCTTACGAGGGTTTTCATTTGAGCCTCAAGCCGTATCCTTATGGGGGACCGAACACCATACAGAGTTGCGAATACTGATGCTTGTCTTAACAATCAGCCTCTTAATCGTTGGTTTCTTTGTAAATGGCAGGAGTTTCAAAGGCTACAAAGATTTGTTGAACGAATCGGGTGTCCTTATATCAGACTTTGTTAACAGTGCAGGATTAGGCAATACATTGATGAACATGGGTATTGTAGGACTTATAGGTATGTTTTATATTGAAATTGTTAACGGAGATTATAACGGAGCGACTTTGGGTGGACTCTTAACCATGATCGGTTTCGCTTCATTTGGTAAACAACCTAAAAATATCTTTCCAGTAATGTTAGGTGTCTATCTTGCAACAATCTTCTCACCGTTTCCAGCCAATGCACCAGGCGCTTTGCTCGCCGCGTTATTTGTAACGACCATTGCACCATTAGCAGGCAATTACGGATTTCTAATTGGAGTATTAGCCGGATTCGTACACTTATCCGTCGTTCATTTCACAGGGATTTTGCACGGTGGTTTAAATCTCTATAACAATGGTTTCACTGGTGGTCTCGTAGCTACAGCGTTTGTTGGTATTATTAATGGGTATAAAGATAGAGAATAGGGGATGACGTATGAAAGCAAATCAGAGAATAATCAACATCATGAGTGAATTAGTTAAAAATGCTTTAGAAGCAGACTCAACCGATATAAACATCCATATCCAGCGATCCGGGGAAACATTCGAAATGACGGTCCAAGATGATGGAAGAGGCATAAGTGATGAAACGTTGAAAGAAGTAGAAGGAAAGTTGAACCAGCCACATCAAGAAGTGTACGATGAATACTATAGTGGTTTAGCCGGCTTTAATCAGTCGGATTCTGGCTTAAACATTGTCGGCTTCCAAGTGGATAAATCGGAAGTTGAAACAAGCTCAGATGGTACGACTATTCGAGTTAGACGAGACGGCACACGAAAAAAATAAGATGAGTTATAGTCAGCAGAAATGCTGGCTATTTTATCTTTCTAGAATGAAATGAATGTCCTTGTGAAATATGATAGAATAAACATGCGATTACATGGAGAAGAGGGTTAGTTATGGTTACGTTAAATGACATTGCCAAGATGGCAAACGTATCAAAAAGTACGGTTTCACGCTATTTAAATAATGGATCAGTGAGTCAAAAAACAAAAGAAAAATTAGATAAAATTGTACAAGAAACGGGCTATCAGCCGAATATTATGGCACAAAACTTAAAAGCATCAAAATCAAATATGGTTGGTGTCATTATACCAAGGTATGATTCACCATCGACCAATCAAGTTTTAAAAGGGTTTGATGCAATTGCTTATCCGAAAAATATTCAGTTAGTGATGACGAATGCGGACTTGGATATCGGGCGAACGAAACAAAATCTGGCCCTACTTCAACGACAAAAAGTTGGCGCGATCATTTTATTTGCGACTGAAATAGATAAAGAGCTAGCGAATCAAATTAAATCATCTAAGATTCCCATTATTATCGTCGGACAAAAACTAGAAGGTAATCCTTCGTTTATCTTTCAAGATTATGAAGCTGGACAAGCGATTGGACAACATGCGATTGACTTAGGTCATAAAAAGTTATTGTTTGTGGGTGTAACTGAGACCGATTATGCGGTCGGTGTCCTTCGAAAACAAGGATTTTATGACGTTGCCAAAGCTCATGGAGCAGATGTAGAATTCATCGAAACAGAATTTTCAAGATCCTATAATTATGAAAAAGCATTGGAGTACTTAACTGAAACAGATGCAACCTATATTGCTGCTGCCACGGATCATATAGCGATTGGCATTTCAAACGCGAGCGCAAAACTGCGAAAAGAAATTCCCGAAGAGCTATCCTTAAGCGGTTTTGGGGGCTACAGTGTTACACAAAACGTTTACCCACACATCACAACGGTTAATTACCCATATTATAAAATGGGCGAGAAAGTGATGGAGGAAATTGTAAAAGTTCTCGATTCAAAAGACTATACGATTGCAGAAAAAACTGAATTACCCGTTGAGTTAAATGTGCAAGGGTCTACCCAAAAAATATAAACGTTCGCTTCTAAGACGATTTGTTCTAGAAGCTTTTTCTATGTGTTCCATTAAGAACGGATAACCTTGAAGAATATGAACAACCCTAAAAATACTCTAAGAATGACAACATTTCTAAAATAGATAATGTATAATGAGAGGCATATATATTGATTTAATGAGGAAGAAATGTAAGGGAATACATGCACTTATTTTAACGAATTAAGATATAGGAGTTGGGAGAATGTTTTGTTCGAATTGTGGGAATAAACTAGCAGAAGAAGATAAGTTCTGTATGGTGTGTGGAACACCACGATATACCGAAGATACAAGCGAAGAAGTAGAAGAGACAGCTGCTGAGGAAATGGACTTTGAGGACCAATCTGAAGCTGGAATTGAAGAATTTGAAACTGAAAGTGAAGAATCCGAAAGTGAAATAGAAGACATACATAGTGAAGAAAACCAAGAAGTTGAATCATTCGAAGCAGATGAAGTGGATCTAGATGAATCGACTGATGAATCTGAAATAGTGCCACCAATTGATTCAACACCAATTGAAGAACAAGAATTGCAAGAAACGTTTGAAGAAGATACTTATGAAGAACTAAAAGACGCTGAAGAATTTGAACCAGAAGAAATAGCAAACGAACCAGATTTCGAAGAATCAGTCTTTGAAGACGATAGCGAAGAGTCTGAAGTGACTCCATTTATGGAAGACTCGAATTTTGCAACACCTTCTTACGAAGATGACTACGCAAACTTGAGCGAAGCAGAAGAATTTGAGCCGACACCAGTCGACGAACCGAATGCCCATAGAGAGTCTGAACCATTTATTGCTCAGGCACCAGAAGAGCCAATGCGTTCACAAAGAACTCAACAAGCACCACCTGTAAATCCAACAACTGAAGAAGGATTAAATAGAAGAGGCCAACCAAAAAAAGAAGGTAAGAAAAAAGAAGGTAAGAAAAAAGGTAAAGGTCTCATTATAGGCCTGATTGCGTTAATCGTTATCGTCGTTGCTGGATTCTTTGGTTTCCAATACATTACAACTGAGCGAGCATATGAAAAAGCAATGGATGATGGGATTTCTGAAATGCTTGTTAGTAATTATGAAGCAGCAGAAGGTCACTTTAAATCAGCAATGGATTTAAAACCAAATGAGGATGAAGCTTCAAATCTATATAATCAGACTTTACTTTATAATGAAGCCTTGGCGTTATTTGAAGAAGCGGATTATGAGGGAGCTTTAGAAAAAGCAAACGAAGCCGTTACATTTGAAAGTAGTAGTAACGCATCAAAAGCCTTACTCACTAAAACAAATGAATTAATTGCTGAAATTGAGCAAATCGAATCAGACTTAGCAAAAGTTATTGAAGATCAAGATGCAGCAAGAGCACTAATGGAAGCAGGGTCATTAGAATCAGCCCTCGGAATTGTCAATGAATTAAGAAGAAATCCTTTATTAGATGATCCGATGTATAAAGAATTTAAATCAAGTGTAAAAACATTACATGAAGAAATTACTGCTAAAATATCGGAAGAGGCTGAAAACGAACGAGTACGTGCAGAGGAAGAACGTCAACGTGAATTAGCCGAGGCATTAGAAGCTGCAGCTGAAGCAGAAGCAGCTGCGGGAGAAATCGACATTAGCGGTAAATCGTTAAGCGACTATAAAGCGATTGATATCGAATACGCACGTATTATTGAAATGATTGGCTACCCAGGTTCAGGAACAGTTTATGCAACAAAAGAACCAGCAGGAACGGCAATTGTTTCAAATATTGCAGATTCACCGGTATTCCCACAAGCGGTCACTTATCTAACAGGCGAATACACTGCGGATGGTATGATTGTCTATAGTTCACACGGAAATGGGTACATTACACTTTATCCAGTACCGTCTCACTGGCATCAAGATGATCAGTCAGAAGAAGGCTACCGTAAATATGCACAAGAAATATTAGACAGCGCAATTGATGTGTACGTTGAAGTAGGAGACGAAGCTAAAATTATTAGCCGTCTTGAAAGAACAACTTTTGTGAAATAAATTGTGATTGAATGAGTCCTGATTAAATTCAGGGCTCTATTTTTTTATAAAATTTAAAGAAAGGGCTTGCAATCTTTTTGCGGTTGCTTTATTATGTATTGGAACCGGTTCCGAAATCCGAATTTTCGGAACCACATTCCAAAGGAGGAAATAAAATGAAGAACGAAAAAGCAGTAAAAGAATTGCTCGAGGTACTTGGTGGTAAAGAAAATATCGCTAACTATGAGCACTGTGCAACACGCTTACGTGTTATCTTAAAGGATGACAGTGTCGTCGATAAAGAAAAGGCGGAAGCCATTACAGATGTAAAAGGTTATTTCTATTCAACCGGACAGCACCAATTTGTATTTGGAACAGGAAAAGTTAATGAAGTCCATGCTGATTTTGATCAAGCAATGAGTGGAACGGCTGCAGCTCAAACAGACCAGTCGGTTAAAGCGGATGCTTATGCTAACTTATCGCCCGTACAAAAAGTTGTTAGAACTTTAGCAGATATCTTAGTGCCTCTCATTCCAGCTTTAGTTACAACAGGTTTATTAATGGGTGTTCGTGGATTACTGGTTGAACTAGGTATGACTATGACACCAGATGTTGAAGCGTTATTCGTTATGCTAACAGATACAGCGTTTGCTTTCTTACCCGTATTAATTGCTTACAGCGCAACGCGTAAATTCGGCGGTAACCAAATTATTGGTATCGTAGTTGGATTAATGATGGTTGCACCTCAGTTACCAAATGCTTATGCTGTATTAGGTGGAGATGCAGATCCGTTATCTATCTTTGGAATTAGCGTATATGGTTATCAAGGATCAATCTTCCCAGCAATTATTGCAGGTTGGTTAATTTCAAAATTAGAAAAATGGTTCCGTACTTGGGTTCCACAAATTATGGACTTAGT
>DAIOTD010000079.1:0-5715 GCA_036752205.1 Atopostipes sp. | reverse complement strand
CTTTTGATTAATCAAAAAACCTTATGCCAATCACCTGAGTGAATGACACAAGGGATATAAGCTTGATTACATGTTTCGTATAACGCCTGTTTTAATTGCGGCATCTTCCACAGCCTTTGCTACTGCTGGTACAACACGGTCATCTAAAGGATCGGGAATAATATAATCTTCGGTTAAGTCAGATTCGTCAATTAAACTTGCTATTGCATACGACGCCGCTGTTCGCATTTCTTCGTTAATAGTCGTCGCATTAGCTGCCAATGCTCCTTTAAAAATACCCGGAAAAGCTGACACATTATTTATTTGGTTAGGAAAATCACTACGACCTGTTCCCATGATAGAAACACCCGCCTCTTTAGCCACGTCCGGTAAAATTTCTGGAATTGGATTAGCCATCGCAAAGACGATAGGATTTTCATTCATTAGACGTATATCATCTCCTGATAATATATTTGGTGCTGAAACACCTATAAAAATATCTGCTCCAGTTAAAGCATCTTGCAGTGTGCCTGATTTATCTTCTAAGTTTGTAATTTCTAACATTCGTTCTTGTTCACCTGATAGATTTGGATACTTGGAATGGATAATCCCTTCTCGATCTACTAGTGTAATGTGTTCAGCTCCTAAATGGGTTAAATGCTTCGCAATTGAAATCCCCGCTGCTCCGGCTCCATTTACAACAAATTGCACATCTGCTATTTTTTTCTTTTGAAGTTTTAGGGAATTAATTATGGCTGCTCCTACTACTATAGCCGTTCCGTGTTGATCATCATGAAACACAGGGATATCCAGTTCTTCTATTAAGCGTCGCTCAATTTCAAAACATTCTGGTGCAGCAATATCTTCTAAGTTAATCGCTCCGAAACTTCCAGCAATTTGTTTAATCGTATCTACAACTGTGTCGACATCTGTTGCTTCTATTGAGATAGGAAAACCGTCTATATCAGCGAACTCTTTGAATAAGATACATTTACCTTCCATTACCGGCATCGCTGCTTGTGGACCGATATTTCCAAGACCTAAAACGGCTGTTCCATTCGTGATAACAGCGACTAAGTTATTCTTTCGAGTTAAGCGATAAGCTTCATTTGGTTCATCCGCTATTTTCAAACAAGCATCTGCTACTCCGGGTGTATAAGCTAATGCCAGGTCTGCCTTTGTTTCAATCTTTACGCGACTGATGACTTCTATCTTACCGTTCCATTCATAGTGTTTTTTTAATGCTTCAGATTCATTTACCAATGGGTTATGCCCCCTCTTCGAATGGGAAAACATCTTCTAAATCAGCTGCATCTCTAATGGTCATAAATTCTTTTTGAACGGATTTATTAATTGGTAAACCTGTTACTTTGCGCTCTTGCCATACTTCATACTCTTTTTCCCCAGCTGTGTAAATGCGGTCTGCACCTGGTACTTTCCGAGCAGATCGAAGTTCCTTTAAAATATTCCCTGCGGTCTCTTCAAAGACTTCTCGTCCCATAAACGCTTCTGTGTCGATTGCAATAAAGAAATGTCCGAGATGGTATTTTTGTTTACTACCGTCTGCCGCAATACCGGATAGAGCACTTAAGAAAGGTCCGCCTTGTAAAGCTGCAGATAATATTTCAACAATGGTCGCAAAATTATACCCTTTGTATCCTGCTAATTCTTCACCGATTCCTCCAAGAGGTGCTAGTGCTGCATCACCAGAGACCAGTGCATCTAATATTTCACTTGAGTCAGTCATCGCTTGCCCATCTCTTCCGATTACCATACCAGCTGGAGTATCTTTTCCTTCTCGGTCATACAATTCGATTTTTCCACGTTGAACAATCGAAGTCGCTGCATCAAATGAGAATGGGAACTCTTCACCTGTTGGCATAGACCAAGTTAAGGGGTTCGTACCGAGCTTGTTCTCCACACTAAATGTTGGTGCAATCGATGGACGAGCATTCGTTCCTGAAACGCCAATGCAGCCTTCTTTAGCCGCCATATCTGTGTAATAGCCTGAAACACCATAATGCGTTGAATTCCGTACAGCTACCATCCCCATACCAAACTCTTTCGCCTTTTTAATGGCTAACTTCATCGCATGATACGATACTACTTGGCCCATACCATCCGCACCATCTAAAACTGCAGTTGTTGGGGTTTCTCGAATAACTTTCCAATCCGTAACAGGTGATTGTATACCTTGTTCAATTCGGTCTAAGTAAATTGGTTTTAGTCGGTTGGCTCCATGACTATCAATTCCTTTACGGTCAGCATCTAATAAAACCTCTGTACAAATCTCCGCATCTTCTTCCGGCACTCCATACGCCATAAATGCGGCCTTCACAAATTTTTCGTACTTGTCCCATTCTAAATATACGACCATTTCTTTTCCTCCTTTTAGTCTATATAAAGCGCTTACATTTTCACGTTAAGAGTAGCAAATGAGAGGGGACTAGTCAATGGAATTTGAATCATTTGTGATTTTTTTCATATATCATTACTAAGAAAAAAAGACAGCACCCATAAAGGATACTGCCCATAAAAATTATTTTCTTTGTGATGTTGAGATTCTTGTTATTGCGCGTTTCAAAGCGTATTCTGCTTCAATCATTTCTCTGGAATTTTCTTCCGTTTTTAATTGTTCTTCTGCGCGATTTTTTGCACGCTCTGCTCGTTCTGTATCAATTTCATCCGCAAATTCATATGTTCGAACGAAGAGATGGCCTGCATTATCACTGAATTTAAAGATTCCTTCAGATACAGCTACGTCTTCTCTTTCGTTCTCACGAATTAATCGAATTTGCCCAATCTCAATTGGAACAACAATATCCATGTGATTCGCTAAAATAGTTCGGATACCATCACTTGTCGGTAAGGAAACACGAGAAACTTCTCCAGTATATTTCTTCCCATCAATTGTTAACATGTTTAATTCAAACATCTGATCCCCCCGCTACTTCTCAGAAGTTGCGATGACTTCATCAATTGTTGCTTTGAATAAGAAGGCACTTTCTGAAATGTGATCCACTTCTCCATCTAAAATGGCTTTAAAACTACGAATCGTATCTTCAACTGGTACAAATTTACCTTTCATACCTGTAAAACTTTCACCTACGAAGAATGGTTGTGATAAGAAGTTACGGATTTTACGTGCACGACTTGCTGTCAAACGGTCTTCCTCACTTAACTCATCCATACCTAAGATTGCGATAATATCTTGTAGTTCGTCATATCGCTGTAAAATTTGTTGCACAGATTGCGCAACTTCAAGGTGTTCGCTACTTACATAGTCTTCAGATAATAAACTACTGTTTGACTCTAATGGGTCTACTGCTGGGTAAATTCCTAATGCAGCAATGTCACGGCTTAATACTGTTCTCGCATCTAAGTGAGAGAACGCAATCGCAGCTGCCGGGTCCGTTAAGTCATCCGCTGGTACATAGATTGCTTGAATTGACGTAATCGCACCATCTTTAGTTGATGTAATACGTTCTTGTAGTTGTCCCATTTCATTCGCTAATGTCGGCTGGTACCCAACTGCAGAAGGCATACGGCCTAATAGGGCCGAAACCTCTGAACCTGCTTGAATGTAACGGAAAATATTATCGATGAATAATAATACGTTCTTTTGTTCTTGATCACGGAAGTATTCCGCCATTGTTAAACCAGATAATGCTACACGCATACGTGCTCCTGGTGGCTCATTCATTTGACCATAAATTAGTACGGTCTGGTCTAATACACCTGAGTCTTTCATTTCATAGTAAAGGTCATTACCTTCACGTGTACGTTCCCCAACTCCTGCAATAACAGAAAGACTATTGTTTTCAACAGCCGTGTTGTGGATTAATTCTTGCATTAGAACGGTTTTTCCTACACCCGCTCCTCCGAATAGCCCAATTTTTCCACCTTGTGGATAAGGACACAGTAAATCAATAACTTTGATTCCTGTTTCAAGAATTTGTGTACTTGTTTTTTGCTCATCAAATGCAGGCGCTGGTCTATGAATTGGCATTTCACTGTCTACAATTAATGGCTCTTTCTCATCAATCGGCTCACCAAGTACGTTAAACATACGGCCTAACGTTGCTTCACCAACTGGTACTTCGATTGGAGCTCCTGTGTCTAGAACTTCTAGTCCTCGAGTTAATCCGTCTGTTGTTTGCATAGAGATACAACGTACAACGTCGTGCCCAACGTGTTGAGCAACCTCTAGTACAACTTCTGGATCACTTTGAATAATTAGTTTATTATAAAGGTTTGGAAGTTCTTCTTTGTTAAATTTTACTTCAACAATTGACCCAATAATTTGATTAATTGTCCCTTTATTCATACTTCTACTCCACCCCCGCAGATAATTCTAATATTTCTTGTGTAATTTCTTCTTGTCTTAATTGGTTAAATCGATTTCTTAGCTCTTCCTTCATATCGCTCGCATTATTCGATGCTTCTTCCATCGCAATACGACGCGTCATATTCTCTGAGAATTTCGAGTAATAATATGCTTCGTATAATGTTAGATATAAATAGAATTCTTTGAATCGTTTGTTTGCTGTATCATAATCTGGTTCATAAATGATTAAATCCGAATTCAATAGTTGTTTATTTAAGCCACGCCAGTGAATTTCAACAGAGTTTCCATTCATATGAGGAACGGCGATTTGAATTTGATATTCTTGCATTAATGCGATAATTTCATCATACAGATCTTCAAGCTCTACACGATCACTCGACTCTTTATTGTTCAATAACTCTAATGCCGGATTTTTTTGAACTCGGTCATAACCTTGTCTACCAATCCAATAAATTTTATCTGGATTCGTATTTTTAACCGCTGTTTCGAGTGTTCGATTATATAAAGATGCTAATCCTAAGTCTGATGCAAAGCAAACAACCAATTTAGGTAGGTCCTCTGCACGTTCAAAAGATTCTGTCTTAACCGTCACAAACTCAGCAGCAATATCTCCAAATTCTTTAATTTTACGTTGGAATTTTTGAAGCTTACTCATTGAAACAAGGTTCATTGCTTTCGTGATTTTTGAAACTTGATTGACCGTATTTAAACGAAGTTGAATCGTTTTAATATTCTCAGCCATTGCCGATCACCGTAAAGTCCTTATAAAGTTTTTCTAAAACTTCATTTATCGTCGCTTCTAGTGACTCATCAATTACAAACTCCTCAGCTATTTCAGCTAAAATGTCTGAATAATTTTCTGTAAACTCTGTATGAACATACGCTTCAAACTTACGGACTTCTGAAACTTCTAGTTTATCAATCCAGCCATGCTTACTTAAGAATAAACTTAACACTACTAATTCATGTGGAATAATTAAATGAGCTGGTTGTTTTAATAATTCTGTTAAACGTCTACCATGATCAATAACGTTTTTCGTCTCTGCATCAATATCCGAGCTGAATTGTGCGAATGCTTGCATCTCTTGGAATTGAGCTAACTCTAAACGTAATGAGCTTGCAACGTTTTTCATTGCAGATGTTTGAGCATCTGATCCAACACGTGATACAGATAATCCACTATCAACCGCTGGACGACGACCCGCATGGAACTCTTCTGTGTTTAAGAATAGTTGACCATCCGTGATTGAAATAACGTTTGTTGGAATATAAGCACTAATATCTCCTAGTTGCGTTTCAATGATTGGTAGAGCCGTCATCGAACCATTACCATATTGTTCGTTTAACTTACCTGAACGCTCTAATAAGCGTGAGTGTAAGTAGAATAC
>DAIOTD010000078.1:0-5953 GCA_036752205.1 Atopostipes sp. | reverse complement strand
CGTCTATGGATAACCTCTGGAAACCGTTGTAGAAGTTGATTTGATCAATAAAAAATAGCAAAATACAAAAGAACAAGGATTAGTTGTGTAGTATGCACAAACTGATTCTTGTTTTTATGTGCTTTACATTTTGACAAGTCAAATGCTTTGTCGGTACAATGAAACTGCTAACAAATATTGAAGGGATAGTGAAATGAAATGGGTTATAAGAATAACACGCAAGGATACCGTGAAGGTTTACTTGAATCAAGAGCAGTTATCGAGCAAGGACGATTTGCTTTGATTCCTCATGACGGTTTAGTACAAAACGCAGTTCCAGGATTTGAGAATGTGAATATCACAATTCTTGGATCGCCAAAATTAGGTGCAAGTTTTAACGATTATATCGTTGAATTCCTAGAAGGCGGAAAGAACGAACGTGGTTTTGGTGGAGAAGGTTTACAGACATTTGTTTACGTAATCTCAGGAAAACTAAATGTAAGCGATGGAGAAGAAACTTACGAGTTGACTGAAGGTGGGTATGCGTACTTCCCAGTGAACGAAGTGATGTACTTTGAGAATGCACAAGACGAAATGACAGAAGCGTTCTTATACAAGAGAGCTTATGAAGCAGTAGATGGTTATGAAGCGCACAGCGTGGTCGGAAACAAAGCAGACCTTACGCCAATCGAATATGAAGGAATGGAAGACGTTCTTCTATGGGACTTCTTGCCAACAGATGACTTTGGTTTTGACATGAACTTCCATATCTTAGAGTTCCAACCAGGTGCAAGCCATGGTTATGTAGAAACACACTACCAAGAACATGGTGCTTACTTGTTAACAGGTAAAGGAATGTACAACCTGGATAACAATTGGTATCCAGTAGAGCAAGGGGACTACATCTTTATGGGACGTTACACACCACAAGCAGCATACGGTGTCGGACGTGAGCCGTTGTCTTACCTATACTCTAAAGATGCGAACCGCGATCCTCAAATCTAATTAAAGGAGAAGTTTAGATGTCTGAAGATATTAAAACAGTGAATGTGAGCGCAGAGCGTTTGCACGAATTAATCAAAAAGAAACTAGTCTTAGCTGGATTACCAGAAGAACAAGCAGAAGAAACAACGAATCATTTAGTCTTCGCGGACATGATCGGTGTTCACTCGCATGGTGCAGTACGAGTTGAATATTACTCTGAAAGAATCAGCAAAGGCGGCATCAATACAAAACCAGAATTGTCATTTGAAAAAACAGGTGCGAGCACCGGAATTTTCCATGGTGACAATGCTCAAGGGCACTTTGTCGCAAATGAAGCACTTGAACCAGCGATTGAAATGGCCAAAGAAAGTGGCTCAGCTGTCGTAGGTGTTTCTCGCGTAGGACATACAGGTACCTTGTCATACTATCTCCGTAAAATTGCCGAACAAGATTTAATTGGTATTGCGGTCACACAATCTGACCCGATGGTTGTTCCATTTGGTGGTTCAGAAGTCTATTACGGAACGAACCCAATTGCTTTTGCCGTACCTCGAAGCAATGGAAATCCTATTGTGTTTGATATGGCTACAACTGTACAAGCTTGGGGCAAGATTTTAGATAAACGTTCTCGTGGAGAAAGTATTCCAGACACATGGGCTGTTGATGAGACAGGAGTACCTACAACTGATCCAGATGCAGTAGCCGGTTTAGTACCCATTGCTGGACCTAAAGGATACGGTTTAATGATGATGGTCGATATCTTAGCGGGTGTACTTTTGGGCTTACCTTTTGGGAAACATGTCAGTTCAATGTACGCAGATTTAACTGAGTATCGTAATATCGGTCACACGTATATTATTATCGATCCTGCTCGCTTCCGCGATATTGAAGACTTCAAGAACGACATGGGTCAAACAGTCGACGAGTTGCATGACATCAAACCAGCACCTGGTTTCGATCAAGTATTCTATCCAGGTGAGTTAAGCAGTATCTCGAAAGAAAAGAATGAAAAAGATGGTGTCGATATTCCAACAACCATTATGGATTATTTAGAATCAGAGGAAGTTTACATTAATTCGTATGATGGAAAAGGAATCTTCGCCGACTAGTAAAAGCATAGAAATAAATAATTATACCTTAACCTAAAAATATATAAAAAAACCTTCAGAGATTATATGCCAGTAATCTTTGAAGGTTTTTTATTTTGCTTAAATGTGTTGGTTTAATCGATCTGACTTAATTCTAAAGCTAAGCGGATATTTAGAGAAATTTCTGGGTCATCAACTTTTACTCCAAGAATCTCTTCACAACGATTAATACGATATTTTACCGTATTACGATGGATAAATAACTCATTGGACGTTTGCGTAATTTCACCTTGGTTTTTAAGGTAGGTTTCGAGGGTTTTTCTCAAATCTATCTTTGAATCATCGGTTGGATAAGCCAAATCTTTTAAAACACTTCGACAGAAATACGTCACTTCATTACGGTTTAATTGATTAAAGAGTTGTTGGACGCCTTTATCCTTATAGTAAAGAACCGTCTCCATCGGATGGTTCTCTGGTTTTTCGTTTTGGGTCAGTTTCGCTTGGGTGTAGGATTGTTCGATTTTTTGCCAGTCTGTTACAGGATAACCTACGCTAAAAATAAGTTGGTTATCAATGAGTAATTGAATGTTTTGGGCAATCTCCAGCAAATGCTCAGATAAATCATCTGATTTTTCTTGCAAGATGAGGACGATTTCCTTGTTTTCAGCGCGCCAAATGACTAAACTATGGTTAAAGTAATTTTTGATGTTTTTTCTTAACCAGCGATAAGATAAAAACAATTTCTCATTCATCCTTAAAGTCATCGTTTGATTCATAGCATTCATCATCTCTCGCGTGCTGACGGTAACCACTTGATAATAATCCGATTGAACAAAACTATAATTACGACTAAGTGTTAACCAGTTGCTTTCTATAAAGGTGCTTCTAGTTTGATTATTCAATAAACCATCAAAAAAGTGAGCTTCATTTGCATAAATGGATTCATCTACTTTTTGGTTTTTATATAAATTAAATTGAAAAACTAATGCCGCCTGTTCAAAAGCAAAAACAGAAGTAGGGTAAGGTACTTTCTCCGGATTGACGATCATAAGATAATGCGGAAAATAAGAATGCACATTTATTTCCGTAAGCGATAAGTTTGTGGTCGAGCCATCCGTTTCTGTCACTAAAAAAGAACCATGCTTACGTCGTGATCTATTTCTTTCTTTGGCGACAGCTTGGACGTAATATTCAGCTTGCTTATTTCTTTCTTTAAAATGTTGCGAGTGTGAAATAATTTGTCCGAAAGGGTCTAATAAAATAATCGGCGATTTAATCATGCGACTAAATTCACTCACGAGCAAATCATTTGAAGCATCTTGTACAAGTAAATCAGAGAATCGCTTTTGAATATCTAATGCAAAATCAATTTCTTCCCGTTCCGTTTCTAATACCAAGTTCATCATCCGATGCAAAAGAGAGCCTAAAGGATAATGATCGGGAATCACAACAATCGGAAACTGAACTTGGTTAGCGTATGCGATCACTTGGTCGTCCACTTTATCTAAAAAGCGACCGACTTTTATACACAAACCGATGACATCTGCCCGCATCAACGAATCAATAAAGGGGATGATAGCTTCTTGCTTGTCTTTAAAAACCATAGCGGTCGTTAAAATCAACACATTTTTAGGAATAAACTTTTCAACATCAGGTGTTTCAGTAATTTCAACACTTTCGATAATTTGCGGTTTAAGGTAACGGTGTTCGGTCAAAAGTTTTAAATCGGAAAAACGAGGGGTTTGTAATAAATCATTTAATGAAATCATGGAGGCCTCCTTGTATCTAATAAGCGTCTAATTGGTTTTGTATCATACATCATTATACTACACAATCAGCATGAGTAAAACAGTACTTGCAGAGTAAGGGCGAGATAACTAGTAATTTTGAACAAATGAAACCAAAATTTGGTAGAAACGTACAATGATAAAGCAAGCAATACTCTGTAAAATGTTAGATGAAAGCGATTAAACACAAAGGAGATGAAAGAAAGTGAAAGAACTGAATGAAAAAGATCTTCCCGACAATCCCTGGAAAGATCAAGCGTTTGGCTACGAAGATGTCGAGCATTATAGAGAACGAGGTTATGATAACAAAGATATCTTACCTAAACCGACAGAAGTTCGGAACTCAGATGCCAAAAACTTCTTTACTTTATGGATGGGATCTATCCATAATATCCCAAACTATGCGGCAGTAGGAGGATTCTTACTATTAGGTTTAACCGCATTAGAAGTCATGTTTGCGATAGCCATTAGTGGAGTGATTGTTGCACTCTTCTTAAGTATGAATGGTCGAGCAGGTGCCTCATACGGTATACCGTTTGCGATGCATTTACGCTCAACTTACGGTAATATCGGTGCGAAATTACCAGGCTTTCTACGTGGAGTGATTGCAGCCATTGCGTGGTTTGGTCTGCAAACCTATACAGGGTCAGCAGCTTTACTCATTTTAATTGGTAAAATTTGGCCTGGGTTTTTAGAAATTGGAAGTGGAATAGATATATTAGGTATTTCGGTTCCTGGTTTAATTACCTTCCTTATTTTCTGGGTGATGAACCTAGCAATTGGTTTTGGTGGTGGCGATACACTCAACAAATTTACCGGTATTCTAACACCAATTATTTACATTGTATTCGGTGGCATGACAATCTGGGCGATTAACGTAGGTGGAGGCTTACAGAATGTTTTAACCTACTCGCTAGAATCAAATGCAAACTACAGTACATTATTCGGAATGCTTATGATTATATCCTCTGTACTGTCTGTATGGGCCGCTCCAGGAGTGAGTGTGTCGGACTTTACACAAAATGCCACATCTAATGAAGCGCAAACCAAAGGTCAGATTTCTGGTTTAGCGGTTGGTTACATTGTTTTTGCTTTTATGTCAGTCGTCATTTTAATTGGTGGATCAATTCATTTTGGTGTACAAGAAAATGATGTATTAGATATAATCAATAAGTGGGACTCATTGCCAGCTATTGCTATTTCAACAGCTGTTTTCTTAATGACGACCATCTCTACGAACGCAACAGGTAATATTATTCCAGCAGCTTATCAATTAAGTGCTTTATGGCCTAAGAAAATTGACTATAAACGTGGTGTGTTAATTGCTGGAATTATTAGTGTGCTCATCTTACCATGGCGATTCATGGGTGATGGTGGAGCGATTATTAATTTCTTAAACTTAATTGGTGCATTGTTAGGACCAGTTGGTGGAGTCATGATCGCACACTACTTTGTGGTGAAAAAATCCCACATTAATCTGGAAGAATTATATCTACTAGAAGGCACAGACCAAGCGAAGAAAAGTAAGTATTATGGCTTAAACGTCAATGCATATATTGCAACAATCGTAGCTTTAGTGCTTGTATTAGCAGGGCAAGTCGTCCCAGTGTTAGGTGTTTTTGCAGACATCTCATGGGTTGCCGGCTTCTTAATCGCAAGTATTCTTTACGTGTTACTTGTCCGTTTCTGGCCTCAAGAAAATATCACCGGTATTACTTTACAAGAAAATAAAATTACAATGGATTAATAAAGAAGGGAAGATATACATGAACGACTTAGTTATAAAGAACGGTCTAGTTATTTTAGGAACAGGCGCTACAAAGACAGATATTGCTGTCAAAGATGGTAAGATTGCTAAAATTGGTTCAAACTTAGAAGGAAAAGAGGTTATTGACGCGGATGGGTTAGTGGTTAGCCCTGGTATGGTCGATGCCCACGTTCATATTTCTGAGCCGGGTGGCGGCTACCGCGATGAGTGGGAAGGTTATGTAACTGGAACAGCAGCAGCTGCTAAGGGTGGGGTAACTTCATTTATGGAAATGCCTTTAAACCAAGTTCCGGCAACTGTTGATGCTGAAACAATCAATATTAAATACGAAGCTGGTAAAGGAAAAT
>DAIOTD010000077.1:0-6209 GCA_036752205.1 Atopostipes sp. | reverse complement strand
AAAAAAGACCCATTTCACAAAGGAAATGAGCCTATCTTAAATGGTTTAATAACTAAATTTCACCCAGAATTTTTTCTGTGCGTAGTAATAAATTCCAATCACTAGCCCAATAAGGACGATGGCGATAAAACTAGATATACCGATAACAATCCATTTATTGCTTTGTAGGATTAGCCAGAACCCTAATGCACCAGTCGCAAATACACCGACAAATATGAGTAAAACATTTAATATTGCACGCATAAAATGGTTCATGCCTCTTTGTTGTAGTTCAGTGAAATTACTCCACGTTAAATTCAACAAGCGGAAATCGCGCATGTAAAAGTAAAGTGAGGCAATAAAAGTACCAAGTGTGTTTCCAAGTAATACAAATAGTGCGACCGATAATGGCGCATTAATCACGAAAGCTGTTACACCTAATATCAGAGTGCCCAGGGCCCATTCAACTGCAAAGGCAAACCAAAATTTAAACTGCATATATTGGCGAAACTGCATTGGCAGGGACTGAATATAGGAGTAGTTTTCTTTATCAAATGAAATAATAATCCCACTGACTGTTGTTTCACTAACGACTAGTCCGGCAAATAATGCTCCGGCCATCATATACAGCCCACCGAAATAAGGGATCTCAGATAGAAACGAGATATCTACCCCTCCATCGTTAATCATAGCGGGTAGTAAAAAGAATATCGGGAAGTATAATTTTGAAAAAACCATCTGAATAATAAAAGCTGACTCAAAAAGTTGTCTCATCTGATACTTAATGAACACAAGCCATATCGATTGGCTCATCTGTGTTGAGCGTTCTTTAGTCTTTCGTTTCTTTTTTTGTGATTTTGGTGCACCGGTTTTATCGTCTGAATACAAGTCCGGCACAATCCACTTAAATGCGACTATAGTTAGAAGCGCAACAACGAGTGCCCATCCGCCTACCTTTATCCAACCCGTCAACATGGAACCCGCTATGAATATTTCGTGGAATCCCATAAACAACACGTTTGGGTCCGAATCAATAATACCTTCTAAGCTGTATTCTAAGGACGTATCCCGGGTAAATATGACGTAGAACAACGCCACAAACAAAACCACATAAATCACAATACTCATTGTTCGCTTGTGTTTTATAAATAGTGGAATCTGATGGAGTAAGTGGATAGCCACAAAAATGATTAAAATAATGGCACCTATAATAATCGCTGACAGAATTATGGCTAACGGAATAACATACAGTAAATGATGACCTGCCTGTGCCCCTAACATGGTTATCATAACGATTGGGATAACGAAAAAAGATGCCGTACTCAGTAGAATCGTAAGAAGTTTTGACATAAATAGTTCACTCATCGAAAATGGTAGAGACAAGTATTCACTCAAACTTGTATCCGGGTAAAACACATTAAAAATGAGTTGAAACATTTGTAGAACAATAAAAAGTGCCATGAAATTCAAGGCATTCGTAAACATTCCAGGGTATTCAGGAAGTGGGACATTTAAAAGCATCGTGCCGAAAAAAGTACCATAGATAAATAAAAACAGGACGTTCTGTAAGAAGATTCGTATTTTTAAGTTGTCTTTATCAATAGCTTTCTTTTTGTTTCCATTATTCGCTTGACGATTGGCTTGTAGTAAATCGACAATAACCAGTTCTTTTATCTGCTTATAACGCATCATCTACATCACCTGTCTCTGTATCCAGTTGACTCTGTCGATATTGGTTTTGTGCTTCACGTCCGGCAATTCGTAAATAGATTGTTTCAAGGGATTCATTTTCATTCTGGGCTTGTAAGTCTTCAATTGTCCCGTTGTAGAGGACTTCTCCCTGTCTTAAAATAACAATTTCATCACACAATTCTTCCGCATTCTCTAAATTATGCGTTGAGAATAAAACAATATTTCCAGCATCCGCATGTTGGCGCATCAATTGCTTCAAGTCATAGGCTGCTTGCGGATCCAAACCAGTCATTGGTTCATCTAGAATCCAGATATCAGGGTTCGAGATTAAAGCTCCGATTAAAAATGTTTTTTGACGCATACCGTGCGAAAAGGTTTCGATCATTTCTTCTGATTCTCCGCCCATATCAAATAAGTCGATATAGTAGGTTAAGCGCGTTTGATATTGTTCACGCGGCACATCGTATGCTGTACCCATTAACTCCCAATACTCGATTGCTTTTAGGCGTAAGAAGATGTTTGGAGTATCCGCTACATAGCCAATTTTTTGTTTGAGTTCATGTCGATGTTCATCTAATAATTTACCATTTATATGTACTGTACCTGTTGTTTGATTTAGAATGCTGACAAGAATCTTAATGGCTGTTGATTTCCCAGCACCGTTATGACCAATCAGCCCAAATATCTGACCATTCTTAATACGAAACGAAACATCTTTCAGTGCTTTTGTCGCACCATAATTTTTTGAAACATTGTTAAATTCAATCATCTGATCCCTCCATAATAATCTATTCTTTCTATTATATGTCTTATACCTCAATTATGACAAAAAAAAGCCCCCCATACAATACACCTTAAGTTTGATACGCTTAAGGATAACTGTTTAGAAGGTTTTTATTTCATAAAAGAATGAAAGTCATTTTTAGTTGTTCTTTTTCTCTTTACGCGATTGGATCGCTTCTTCTATTAATATGTCGGTTAAATTTTTGATAGAGTCTCTTTTGATAAAAGCCTCTCTTCGGATCCATTCGTAATTATCATTGCTGACGCGGATAGGAGTCGAACCTCTTTGTTTATTGGCTTTTTCTTTTTTAGTTACTCGAGTCTGATCTAGCATTTGTGATTTTCCTTTCATAAAATTTAAATATTCTTTAATCAATGATTGCCATTAAAATTTTTATGATGTTTACTTTGGCTGTTAAAAATATTTTCGTTTTAGCGAATCTTTGAAGTTTATACTGCCTATTATTTTTATCGACATTTTCTACTCTTAGTTTAGGTAAAACAAAACTTTAGGTAATATTAAGCTACAATAAGAAACTCTAAAATCACATCTAAAAATAGGTGGTCATCCTTTAAATTATATTGAAAACATTTGTGAAACATGATACAATTAATGTGAATTACATAACAATTAATTTGTTGTGACATATGAACTCAGGGTGAAACTGTATGGTAAGCCAAATCCCATATAATCAGTTTCCCCTTTTCCTTTTAGACAGTAAAGAAAGAGGTATATCTGATGAAAGAATACTTTATGAAGAGTCGTCAAGGTCAGTTTTTAGCCGTTGGAACAGTCTTCTTAGTGATAGGATTTATTTTAATGCCGATTCATCTCTTATCTAGTCGGTTAGTCTTTTATATTTCCATGTTCTTCTTAGGTTTTTATGCGGCAAAAGATGCACTGGTTGAAACAATCGAAGATAAATCACCAAACGTGGACTTACTGATGATTCTTGCAGCAATCGGAGCTGCCTTAATCCAGTATGAATCAGAAGGGGCTTCTTTGCTTCTTATTTTTGCAGCTGCTGAAGTGCTGGAAGATTACGCGAATAATAAATCAACGAACGCCATTTCAGAATTAATGGCTCAAGTTCCTCAAACAGCACAAGTCTTGCTCGATAATGGTGACGTGGTTGAAGTGGATACTGCAAATCTAAAAATCGGCCAGACAGTAATCGTTGCTAAAGGGGCACAAATTCCGATTGATGGACTGACTGATCGGCCAGTAGTGGTAAATGAGTCGGCTTTAACCGGAGAATCCGTTCCTGTCCAGAAAGAGATTAAAGATGAAGTCTTTGCGGGTACAATTAACGAAGGAAATGTTTTCCATATGACGGTCAACAAATCGAGTGATGAAACCATCTTCTCGAATATTATCCGTATGGTGGAAGAAGCCCAGAGTCGTCCGTCAAGAATTTCAAAGTTTATTGATCGAATTGAAAGTAAATATGTTTTAACCGTTCTAATCGTCGTTCCTTTATTTATTTTAGCTTTGTACACTATTTTTAATTACTCATTTGAGACAGCATTTTATCGCGGAATGGTTTTGCTGACCGTTGCCAGTCCATGTGCGCTTGTTGCATCCGCTACTCCCGCCACTTTAAGTGCCATCAGTAATGGCGCGAAAAATGGGGTGTTATTTAAAGGTGGAGCTGCAATGGAAGCTCTAAGCACGATGGATATTCTTTATACCGATAAAACAGGGACACTTACTTATGGTGATTTTAAAGTTTCAGATTATGCGATGGAAGAAGACGTGTTAAAAGAAGTCGTCTATATGGAGCAACAATCCAGCCATCCAATCGCAGTAGCAATTGTCTCAGCCTTTAAAGATATTGATTTGTCTGAAGTGAATCGCAATGAACCGATAACAGAAGTAGCGGGTTCTGGTGTTCAAAAAGGTGCAATTAAAGTTGGAAAACCTGGTTCATTCAAAGACTATAATGACCCATACGATTACCGTAGTAAATTAGCACAAGCTGACACGACAGTCTTTGTTGCAAACGACACAGATATTATCGGATTCTTTTCGTTAGCAGATCAAATTCGACCACAAGCTCATCATGCTGTAAATGGTTTCTACCGTGATGGGATCACTGTCTCTTTATTAACAGGAGATAATGAAGCGGTCGCTAAAAAAGTAGCGCGTGAATTGAACATTTCACAATATGAATCCCAGTTGTTACCAGAAGATAAAATCAAATACGTGATCCGCAGCCAAGAAAATGATGATGTAGTCGGTATGATTGGAGATGGGATTAACGATGCACCTGCTCTTGCGAATGCTGATATCGGTATCGCCATGGGCAGCGGTTCATCCGTTGCAATGGAATCCTCGGATGTTGTCATTGTGCAAAATGATTTGGAAAAATTGTATGAGAGTTATCAACTGAGCCACACATTAAACAGTATCATCAAACAAAACTTATTCTTTTCAGTTGCTGTTATTATTATCCTTATTACACTGAATATGTTTGGTGTACTAGGCTTGCCTTTAGCCGTGTTATTCCACGAAGGTTCGACTATTCTAGTGATATTGAATGGTCTGAGATTACTGAACTACAAATCGAAAAAAGAATAGAATATTGCATAGACCATTTATTGTGAAATGAAAAATTCATAAAGGTGGTCTGTTTTTTTATGTTTGACCTTATCAACTTAACGAAAAGGCTGCTTTTCGTTAAGTTAAAACTCATTTATCGTGCTTACTAATAAAAAAGCGATCATTTGACGACTTTTAAAATGTTATTTAACAATCGGTAAAAATCCTGTGAAATATAGTTTAACCGATGATATTGCTGCAATATTTGAATAATGTTGAAACCTACTTTGTTCATAGCAGAGTAGGTTTTTTTACATATATTTTACACTGTGACGGGACATTCAGACGACTTTTCATATATACTAAAATTAATTCTTATACAGTATAGTGATGATTTTGAGATAAGTTGATTATCCGTTTCTAATGGAGGGAAATGCATGACACAAACAGAGATATGGGCACACAGAGGTTCGAGCACAAAGTATATCGAAAATACGATGCAAGCTTTTAAACAAGCCATTTCAGATGGAGCTGATGGTATTGAGCTAGATGTTCAACGCACACAGGATGGACAGTTGGTCGTTTACCATGATGAAAACTTGAAGCGTCTAAGTGGGGTTGATAAATTTCTATGGCAATTTACTTGGGCCGAACTCCAAGAGATTGATTTGCATTCCATAGGTGATGAGGCAAAAATCCCCTTACTTAGTGAGGTTTTATCTCTTTTTAAAGAAACAGACTTATTAGTCAATATTGAATTAAAAAATAGTTTGAATTTCTATTTAGGTATGGAAGAAGAAGTTTTCCAACTCGTTTCTGAAATGGGCATGTTGAACCAAGTATTATTTAGTTCATTTAACCATGAATCGATGCATAAAATGGCTCAGCTAGCTGGTGGTGAACGTTGCGCTATTTTAACACAAGATGTGCAGTACGAACCTTGGAATTATGCGAAAAGTATCGGAGTAAATGTGTTGCATCCAATGATTAATAGCTTACAGCAGCCCGGATATATTGAGGAAAGTCATAAGCAAGGTTTTAAGGTAAATGTCTGGACAGCAAATGAAGACGTTCATATTTACGCTGCATTTTTATTAGGCGTAGATGCCATTATGACCGATGAGCCTGAAAAAGCTGTTCAATTACGAAACCAATTTCACACAGATGGTGGTCAAGAAGCACTCGAAACCGTAAAGAAACTCGGTCTATTCTT
>DAIOTD010000076.1:0-6424 GCA_036752205.1 Atopostipes sp. | reverse complement strand
TTTCATCTGGTGTAGGCGCTTGGCGAACTGCTTTTACATTCAAAGATAACGGGGAGTTCTCAGGATCTTATTCGGATGCAGACGGGCAAGAAATTGTTGCTAATGAATTCAACGGTCAGTTTAATATCAATGAAGAAGTTGATGAGTTTACTTACCTGCTAGAATTAGATGAGTTCCAAGTCACTTCTGAAACAGGGAAAGAAGAACAAGATGGTGAAATGACTATTACTTACGTTGATGAACCACATGGATTCCAATCAGGAAGCAGCACGTTTGACTTGTACCTACCTTACAAACCCAAAGAAGAAGTATCTGAAGAATACCTCTCTTGGGTTTATAGCCAGGCGAATAACCAATATGAATTCTTAAACAGTTTCGGCTTATATAACGTGAACCATCAATTTGGCATGGAAGAACTATTTTAACCTTTTTCTCTAATTCTTTCTTTATAGATTGTCGTTCCACTATGACCTGTCATCGCATTTTTAAGATTGTCTAAGGAAGTAATAATCGCTTTTGCATTCTCTCTTTTATTTACAAAGTCCATTGCTGCTTCGACCTTTGGAAGCATACTACCCGGTGCAAATTGATTCTCTTTGATGTACTCTTCCATTTCTTCTACCGTTACTTGCTCTAGCTTCTTTTGATTAGGCTTGTTGTAGTTAATATAAACATAATCAACTGCCGTTAGGATGAGTAAGGTATCTGCTTGAATTGTTTCTGCCAATTTAGCGGTTGCTAAATCCTTGTCTATAACAGCTTCAACTCCTTTATACATACTATCCTCTTCAATAACAGGAATTCCCCCTCCACCTACTGCGATAGTGATAAAATTAGATTGTACCAATTTTTGAATAACTTCAGATTCTATAATTCTAACTGGTATGGGTGAAGGAACGACTTTACGCCAACCTCTACCTGCATCTTCTATAAAAACTTCATCCGATATTTTAGATGAAGTTTCATCTTTTGTAAGAAATGGTCCAATAGGTTTTGTCGGATTCATAAAAGCAGGATCATCTTTATCGACTAATACTTGAGTTAAAACGGTAGCAACGCCTTTATTTATTCCTCTTTTTACTAATACACTTTGTAAGGCTGATTGTAACCAATAGCCGATACTTCCTTGTGTCATTGCTACTAATGTGTTTAAAGGTAATGCAGGATTCTCTTTAGAATCAGCTGCGTATTGTTGAAGTAACAGATTACCTACTTGCGGACCATTCCCGTGTGAAATAATCAACTCATAATCCTCTTCAACCAATTGACTGATACTTTCAGCTGTTTTTTCTAATGTTTTTTGTTGTGCTTCGGCACTCGCATCATCTATTAAGATAGCATTCCCACCTAATGCGATTATAATTCTTTGTTTCCCCATAAATCATCCTCCATTACATCTGTAAGAGACTGTACCCTTGATATTACTCGTTCTAACTTCTCTGTTTAACTTACTTTGTATAAACAATTTTTCCATTACAGATTGTGTAAAGGGTAGATCCAAAGACTTTTTCACCGATAAAAGGCGTGTTTTTAGATTTAGAAGCAAAAGCATCTTTCTCGATTATTTCTTCATGACTCAAGTCAAAAATAGCTAAATCAGCATATTGACCGACTTCTATCGTACCTGCTTCAAGACTGAATAATTCGGCAGGTTTGATCGTTAGCCAATCCACCAGTTCTTTTAGTGAAAAAATATCCGTTTTTACAAAATGTGTATACAACAATTGAAATGCAGTTTCAGAACCTGTTATACCAAAAGGAGCTTCTTTAAATCCTTTGGCTTTTTCAGCTTCTGTGTGTGGTGCGTGATCCGTTGCAATACAATCAATCGTGCCATCTAAAAGACCTTCGATCAATGCTTGACGATCATCTTCACCGCGTAATGGTGGATTCATTTTATAATTCGCATCGTCACCTGGAATATCTGCATCTGTCAATATTAAATGATGAGGTGCAACTTCACATGTCACATGAATGCCAACTTTTTTGGCATCACGAATGACTCGGACACTTTCTTTTGTTGAAACATGACAGACATGATAATGACACCCTGTCGCTTCCGCTAACAAGACATCGCGAGCAATTTGAGTCGACTCTGTTAACGCAAGCATTCCTGGTAAATTCAGGGCTTTTGCCCGTTCACCAGCATGAATAACCCCACCGAATAATAAAGAATTATCCTCAGTATGCGCCACAATTGGTTTATCATAATGTGCTGCTTCCTTCATTGCTTGGTACATCAAGCCCGCCGTTTGAACACCGACACCATCATTAGTAAAAGCAACGGCTCCAGCTTTTACTAACTCTTTAAAATCAACCAATGTTGTTTCACTATTCAAGTCTTTTGAAATAGAAGCATATTGTTTGATTTTTATTTGGCCTTCTTCTTCGTTTAATTTATCTAATTCTCTAAAAGTTTCTGGATTGTCTGGCACAGGGTTCACATTTGGCATCGCATAAACAGTCGTAAACCCTCCTCGAGCTGCCGCTTTGGAACCGGACAATATCGTTTCCTTTTCTATAGCGCCCGGCTCTCTAAAATGCACATGCAGATCAATTAATCCGGGAGTTAATAATCCATTTTTACCATCAATGACAGTTGTATTTTGATCATCAAACTCTAAATTATGGCCAATAGCTTGAATTTTTTGTTCATTAATTAAAACTTCTACTGGATGTAATTGGCCTTTTTCATTTAATTTCTGCACATTCTTTATATATAACATCTTTTACCTCTTTCCATTCATAACTGCTTCAAGAATTGCCATACGAGCAAAAACACCATTCTTCATCTGAGTTACAATACGTGATCGTGAATCAGTAACTAAGCTGTCCGCGATTTCAACGTCTCGATTAACTGGTGCTGGATGCATGATAATTGCATGTGACTTCATCAATTGAGCACGAGCTTCAGTTAAACCATAACTTTCATGATAGTTTTTATAATCAAGGAATGTTTTATGTTCATGGCGTTCAAATTGAACACGTAACAACATGATGACATCAACTTCTTGTATTATATGGTCTAAAGAAACATAAGTACCATAAGCATCAAATGATGAGTCATACCACTCGATTGGTCCAGAAAAATAGAGTTCAACTCCTAGGCGAGATAACAGCTCTGCATTTGAACTCGCTACACGTGAATGAGCAAGGTCTCCTACAATAACGATTTTCAATCCTTGTAAGATATGAAACTCTTCATAGATAGTCATTACATCTAATAAACATTGTGATGGATGTTGGCCAGAACCATCGCCGCCGTTTATAATGGATAGATTGAGGTCATTATCCTCTATTAATTTCTGATAATATTTCTCTTCTTTCGAACGAATCACAAGAGTATCAATGCCTAAAGCTTCTAAAGTAATCACAGTATCTAATAACGTTTCACCTTTATTAATACTGCTCGTACTAGGATCAAATGGGATAACATTCATTCCTAACTTTCTCTCGGCAACTTCGAAGCTAAGGTGAGTTCGCGTACTATTTTCAAAAAATAAGTTACTGATGTATGCATCCGAATAGCTTGGCAAGAGATCCTCCGGCATATATTTGAATTCTATCGCACGTTCAATTAAGTGTGCGATATCTTTTGGGGAAAGATGTTCTGTACTAACATAATTTTCTAAAGCAAGTTTTGTTGTAATCATGGTTATTGTCCTCCTATTTTTTTATAAGAATACGACAATACCTTAAACATGTACTGAGTTTATCTTCACTCACTCTTCATGCCTTTTAGCCTCACAGGACTAATTTAAGGTATGTAATTTAATCAATGTATTTTAATTTCCCTCTAAATTCTTCAATGTTTTTATAGTTTTTTTCTTGCATAATTGCTTTCAATTCTTTAGTCACCTGAGTAAATTTAGCATCTGGCCCTACTCCAGGCAAAGATGTTCCTATTTGAACCATACTAGCTCCACATAAGATGTGTTCGAAGGCATCACGGCCAGTTGAGACACCACCGACTCCAATTATTTTAATTTCAGGCTTCAGTCGTTTGTATAATGCATGAACGTTCGCTAAAGCAGTAGCTTTGACGTATTTCCCACCAATACCTCCAAAACCATTTTGTGGTTTAATGGCTGTCGTTTCATCGTTAATCCATAAGCCATTCCCTACACTGTTAATGGACGTAATAAAAGTAAGTGGAAATTGATTTAAGATCTTCGCTATTCGGTCAAAGTGGCTGCTATCAAAATATGGTGGCAACTTAACACCCAGTGGTTTTTTAAAGAACGTAAAAACTTCAGTTAAAATCATCTCAACTCGTTCAAAATCATAGCCAGTTAATGGTTTCCCTGGTACGTTTGGACAAGAAAGATTAAGTTCAGTTAATCCCTGGAAGTTACTTTCATTTACCTTTTTCAATATTTCGTAAATCTCCTCTTTTGATAATCCCGTAACTGATAAAAAGTAAGGTTTATCTGTATTTTGGCTTTCTTTATCGACTAAATATTCGAGATAATAATCAATTCCTAAATTCGGTAACCCCATAGAGTTAATACTTCCAATATTGTCCCAAGCAAACCGAGGCGATTCGTTCCCTACACGTGGCTCTAAAGTCGCTGTTTTAGTGACTAAACTCCCGGCTGGACTTTGGATAAGCTCGTCAAGTTCCTTACCGGTTCCACAATGAATCCCAGATGCGTTCATCAAGCAGTTAGTGAATGAATAATCTCCAATTGTTGTTTTTGTATACATTTAATTCTCCCTCATTCATATTTGGTTCGTACGAGATAAGAAAAAATGGTATAAAAAAACCGTCACGTAAACCGTGACGGCTGAAAGTTTGTATTTACACTAAAATAGTATGCAATAATATTCCAGAGATCTGTAGACAGACTACTCCCTCGGCAAATCATTCTATTCTGTGGCCTACTTCCATGCATCTCTGTACACGATTAAAATATACCATTTAATTTTTACTAGTATAGAACTTCCTACCTTAACTGTCAAGGAAAGGCATCATGAAATATTTTAATAAGTACAAAGCTATTTTATTCTGCCAAAACTTTGATATAAACAGCTCGATCATCTTTTCCTTATAACAATTTTCGTTCAAACATTGTATGCGACTCAGTTAATATTTCTAATATTATTTCAATAGAATATGTATGAGCCATATGAACTCTCCTTATTATAGGGATTCACTAGCTTTTTTGCATTTAAAATGAAAAATGGTGTTGATGAATGAGTGAACATCCATCAACACCAAATATTATAGATTCTGAAAAAGTGGTTTTTTAATTACTTCATATCGTTCCTGTGAATTTTTACTATTTTATAATAATTCACCATGACGTTTTATATAGACTTTTTTAATGATTTGAACAAGTATGAGGTATGCGATAACTGTAACTGCAAGAATCCACCAGAAGCTTCCTGGTAGAGGTGCTAAGCCAAGCGCAGTTCCTAATTCCGTATATGGTGCTACTGAACCAATGATAATACCGAGTGTTGTAATAGTCGTCATAATAAATGATGGATAACTTTCGACAAACGGGATTTTTGGTGTTCTTAATGTATACAACACAAGCGTTTGTGTCCATAATGAAACAATAAACCAGCCCGATTGGAAAATAGATACGAATACTTCTTGTTGTTCTGCTCCTAACGATTGATAACTTCCGCCAGCTAAATTCGGAGCAACAAATAGAAACATTATAAGGAAAGTTGTCACATCAAAGATCGAACTCGTTGGCCCAAACCAAATCATAAATTTTTGAATGCCTGCTGCTTCCCATTTTTTAGGAGTATAGAGATATTCTTTATCCATATTGTCCCATGGTATAGACATCGATGAAATTTCATATATTAAACCTAAGAACAAGAGCTGAATAGGTAACATTGGCAAGAACGGTAAGAAAATACTAGCAATTAAAACAGAGAATACATTTCCAAAATTGGAACTTGTCGTTGCTTTAATATATTTCATTGTATTACCGAAAATTTTTCGTCCGGCTAGTATTCCTTTTTCAAGAATCATTAAATCTTTTTCAAGCAAAATAATATCAGCTGACTCTTTTGCGATATCTACTGCGTTGTCTACGGAGATTCCTACGTCAGCAGCTCTAAGTGCTGGAGAGTCATTAATTCCATCTCCTAAAAAGCCAACGACGTGCCCGTTTTCTCTTAAAATACCAACCAATTTAGATTTTTGTGTTGGATTTAATTTTACGAACAGATTATATTCTTCAACAATTTCACTTAACTCTTCATCTGTTTTATTAATTAATTGGTCACCTGAAATAACGTTGTCTGTAGGGATTCCAACTTGGTTTGCTACAGATATAGTGACTAATTCATTATCACCTGTCATTATCTTTACATCAACAGCATGATCATTTAAAGCCTGAATCGCTTCTTTTGTTGATTCTTTTGGTGGATCTAGGAAAGCAAGATACCCAATAAGAACCAT
>DAIOTD010000075.1:0-6512 GCA_036752205.1 Atopostipes sp. | reverse complement strand
TATCGAATCGTGAAAGGAGCAACAGATGGAAAAACGAATTAAACAAGAACACCAAGACTTTTTTGATAGCGGATTGACACTTGATTACAATTTTCGACTTGAAATGTTATTACGATTTAAGGAAATGATGCATAAAAATAAAGAGAATATCGCTCAAGCATTAGAGGCAGATTTCGGTAAATCTTATTTTGAATCTTACGCAACAGAGGTATTGATGATTTATGACGACTTAAATTATATGATTAAGAACTTACACAAGTTAATGAATCCGACTCGCGTTAAAACGTCGCCCGTTCATTTTTATTCTAAAAGTAATATTCATAAGGAACCATACGGGAATGTATTAATCATTTCACCGTGGAATTACCCTTTTAGTTTGTCTTTTGTACCGCTAATTGGTGCAATGGCGGCAGGGAATACAGCCGTGTTAAAACCTTCTGAGATGACACCTCATTCTTCAAAACTAATGAAAGAAATGTTAGGAGAGTATTTCCCATTAGAATATATTGCGGTAATCGAAGGAGAAGCAGAGACCACACAGAACCTGATTAAAGCAAACTTTGATTATGTTTTCTTCACGGGTAGTACAGAAGTAGGGCGTTCCGTTATGAAGACAGCGAGTGAAACGTTGACACCGGTAACGTTGGAATTAGGTGGAAAGAGCCCAACGATTGTGGCAGAAGATGCGGACTTAGTGAAAGCTGCGGTGCGTATTGCGTGGGGGAAAGCAGTCAATGCAGGGCAAACCTGTATAGCACCGGACTACGTATTAGTGCATGAGTCAGTGAAAAATCGATTCATTGTCTTGCTTCAACAAGCTTTTGTAAAATTATATGGAGACAATATATTTAATAATGATGACTTTCCAAGTATTATAAATGAAAAACACTATGATCGTATTACTGCATACTTAGAAGATGAAAAGATAGTTTATGGTGGGAATAGTGACCAAACGACACGTAAAATTGAGCCGACGATTGTGGATGAACCGTTATTGAGCTCTAAAATTATGCAAGAAGAAATATTTGGTCCAGTGCTACCCGTCATCTCATATTCTTCTATAGATGAAGTGATTAATATTATTAGAAGTCGTGAAAAACCGCTTGCTTTATATTTATTCACGGAGTCAAATGGGTTGAAGCGTTATATAACGAAGAATGTTTCATTTGGGGGCGGTGCGATTAACGACACCTTAATTCATTTTGCAAATAACAACATGCCATTTGGTGGAGTAGGAAGTAGTGGGATGGGAAGTTATCATGGTCCGTATAGCTTTGATACATTTAGCCATACAAAAGGTGTGATTGAAAAAACAACCTTATTCGATATTCCGTTCCGATATCCACCTTATACAGATATAAAAAATAAACTGATTCGTTTCATATCGAACTAACCAAATAAAAGGAGAAGCAGCTAGAGAGGATTACCTCTTTAGCTGCTTTATTGTGAAACGTAAAAAAATTTCGAGCTGTATAGTGATAAGGTTAGGAATTATACCTACTGCTAATGGAGGGCAGTCCGTATTATGTAGTACGATTGGAGGGTATTTCCTAAAGGAGATTTATGAGATACCGGTCTGGAGTAACAAGCACTATACGACTTGTTACTTTATTCACTAACCAAAATATATTATATAATAAAAATTTTATTATAGCAATGACTTTTCTGTGAATTGTTGAACAATAGGTAAAATATTATGAAAACCACAAAACAAAGCTAATTAGACAAGTTTTCTGAATATTCAATGAGTAAGTAAGCATATAAATTAGTAACGACTCATATTTATGTTAAGCTGAATATAAGCATGTATAAAATTATGCCTTCTAATGAAGGATACAACTTATATAGTAGAGGAACACAAATATAATAGGGGGTTGTTATTATCTTTACAACAGCTATAAAAATGTTTATGAGTTTAATGTTAACGTTAATGATTGGTTTTACATCTATTGGTCAGGCGGATGTAGTGCAAGCAAATGAAGCAGACGGAAAAACTTACGTCATTGGTATGGATCAGACGATGGCACCATTTACCTTTCTAGATGATGATGGTGAACCAGCTGGTCTGGAGCTTGAAATATTTGACGCGATTGCAGAGGATCAAGGCATAAATTATCGCTATCAAAATATGTCCTTTAGTGCAGCACTTCAAGCTTTAGAAACCAAACAAATTGATGGATTATTGGCAGGAGTGGCGATTACACCAGAACGTGCTGAAGTCATTGACTTCTCAACGCCAATTATTGAAGTTGGAAATCAGTTTGCCGTAAGGGCCGATAGTGAATATGAAACAGTTGAGGATTTACATGGTGCGACGATTGCAGTTAAAACAGGATCAACAGGTCTTGAAATTATCCAAGATATGCAAGAAGAATATGATTTCGAAATTCTCCCATTTGATCAGTCTGTGAATATGCATCGTGCGGTTATGAATGGTAACGCTGATGCAGCAGTTGAAAGTTCTGTTGTACAGGCTTTTGCTATTAGTACAGGTCAAGTTGATTTCCGTCAAATTGATGAGCATATTAACCCCGTTGATCAGGCTTTCGCAACAAATGCTGGACCAGATAGTGAACTATTAACGAAGTTTAATGCGGGCTTTGAGAATATCAAAGCTGATGGAACGTTTGATGAAATCATGGAAAAGTATTTAGGTGAAGCAGCTGATACGGAATCGACGGGAATCGCAACGACTCCTCGAGCGATTGCAAAATCGTTAGGAAATGGCTTGTGGAATACAATCTGGATTGCTTTCGTATCGATTTTGTTAGCATCTGTAATCGGATTATTCTTTGGTTTAATGCGCATTAGTAAGAATAAAATACTGAAGTTTATTGCTGATATCTATATTTATGCGATGCGTGGTATTCCGATGATTGTATTTGCTTTCTTTATCTACTTCGGTGTATCGCAATGGTTAAATATAAATTTCTCACCGGCAGTGGCTGGTATTATCGCTTTAAGTATTAACACAGGAGCTTATATCGCAGAGATTGTTCGAGGCGGTATTCAAAGTATTGCCAAAGGACAAGAAGAGGCAGCTCGAAGTCTCGGGCTAAACAGCTCGCTTACCATGCGTAAGGTTATTTTACCTCAAGCATTTAGAGCGATGATTCCTTCATTAGTTAACCAGTTTATCTTAGCTTTAAAAAATACATCTATCTTATCCGTTATTGGTATGGTCGAGTTAACGACGGCTGGTCAAATTATTATTTCACGAACTTACCAATCTGGAAACATCTGGTTAATTGTTGGAACAATCTATATTATTTTAATTACGATTTTAACGAAGATTTCAGAGCGTATGGAGAATAATTTAGATATTACAATTGTTTAGGATAAGAAAAGAGAGGATTATACGATGTCATTAGTAGAAATTAAAGATTTGCATAAAAGTTTTGGCGATAATGAAGTGTTAAAAGGAATTGATTTAGAGGTGGAACAAGGCGAAGTTGTGGTGGTGATTGGGCCATCCGGATCAGGTAAGTCCACATTTCTTCGTTGTCTAAACCGTTTAGAGGATATCGATAAAGGAAGAGTACTAGTAGCTGGGGACAATATGGCTGATAAATCAATCGATATTAACGTTGCACGTGAGAATATCGGAATGGTATTTCAGGACTTCAACTTATTCCCACACTACACAGTAGAAGAAAATATCATCCTAGCACCAACTGAAGTGCTTGGACAATCAGACGCAGAAGCGAAACAAAACGCGAAAGCATTACTGAAGCAGGTGGGCTTAGAAGACAAATTAACGGCTTACCCCGATTCTTTATCAGGGGGACAAAAGCAACGTGTCGCTATTGCAAGAGCACTCGCGATGAATCCAAATATCATGCTATTTGATGAGCCCACAAGTGCACTAGACCCTGAAATGATTGGGGAAGTATTAGACGTTATGAAAGAATTAGCAGAGTCCGGGATGACGATGATAGTTGTAACGCATGAAATGGGATTCGCTCGAGAAGTAGGCGATCGTGTTATATTCATGGATGAAGGTGTGATTGTAGAAGAAGATGCACCAGAAAATCTCTTTACGAATCCAAAAGAAAGTCGAACGAGAGAATTCTTAGATAAAATTTTATAAGCAGTTAAAGTAAAGCACCTCATCATACTTGATGGGGTGCTTTTAAATATTATGCTACTTTTACATCTCTAAATAACTATAACCTTGTACAAAAAACTGAGCATCTTGTTGGTAAAGAACTTTTGAATAATTGAACGGTGCGCCATCTTTTAAGAAGAAAATAGATTCTAACAACATTGCAGGAGATCCAACCTCTAATTCTAATAGACTAGATTCCTTTTCATCTAATTCTTTTAGGGACATAAAATGGTCTGTAAAACCCGGAACAATATTCAAGTTTTCCAGTAAATAGTTGAATATTGAATCTTCTACAATTTCTTGATTTAAATAGAGGACAATAGATTTTACATAATAAGATTCTTCAATTGAGTAACCTTTACCATCTACTAATCGTAGTCGCTTAACATAATAGATATCGTCATCTTCTGTGACATTTAAGTTGTCCATGATTTCTTTGTTAGGCTTTATAATCTTTAAATCGAGCATCTTGGTTTCTAACTGATATTCACTTAAACTGTTCTTAAGACCCATCGAATCGGTTAAGTTCACATATCCCGAGCGCTTACTTCTGCGAACAAAACTACCGCTACCAGCTACTTGATAAATATAGGCCTGTTTCTCAAGCACATTTAGAGCTTTAAGGATAGTATTTTTACCAGCATCAAATATAATCATTAAATTTTCAATACTCGGTAGTTTCTCACCCTGCTTCATTTCTTTTTCGTCTATCATATCAATCAGTTTTTGAATAACTATTTTATACTTCGGCATACAAATCCCTCATTTCATATTATTTAAACTATACCATAAAATTAAACTGTTTGGCACTTGACAAAGTATACCCATACGGTTAAGGTAAAGACATAATATTTCATATCCTTAGGGTTTACAAAATGAACGGTAGAATCGAATTTCATAGGAGGAATGTAATAATGACAAAGTTACCAAAAGACTTTTTATGGGGTGGCGCTTTAGCTGCTCATCAATTTGAAGGTGGATGGGATCAAGATGGTAAAGGACCAAGTGTTGTTGATGTCATGACAGCTGGCGGACCAGGCCAGCCACGCGTAATTACCGATACGGTTGAAGCGGATAAATATTATCCCAACCATGAAGCCATCGATTTTTACAATCGTTATAAAGAAGATGTGAAGCTTTTTGCTGAAATGGGCTTAAAAGCGTTAAGAACTTCGATTAACTGGACACGTATTTTTCCAAATGGAGACGATGCAGAACCAAATGAAGCCGGGTTGCAATTTTATGATAACTTATTTGACGAATTATTAAAATATGATATTGAACCTGTTATTACATTAACTCATTTTGAAATGCCTTTACATCTTGCAAAAGAATATGGTGGTTTCCGAAATCGAAAAGTAATTGACTTCTTTGTCCGTTTTTCAGAAGTTGTTTTTGAGCGTTATAAAGATAAAGTTACGTACTGGATGACCTTTAACGAAATTAATAATATGATGGATTACACAAATCCTGTTTTTCTATGGACAAACGTTGGTGTAAAAATTGAGGAGCATGAGAATGCAAAAGAAGTCATGTATACTGCCGCACACCATACATTATTAGCTAGCGCCTTAGCTGTAGCGAAAGGGAAAGAGATTAACCCGGATTTTGTGATAGGTAATATGATTTCCCATATTCCAATTTACCCAGTTAATTCTAATCCAACTAACGTCATGGCAGCTGAAGAAATGATGCGTCTGCGTTACTTCTTCCCAGACATTCAAGTTCGTGGAGAATATCCAAATTACGCATTAAAAGAATTTGAACGTGAGAACTTAACGATTCCAATCTTAGAAGGCGATGCAGAGATACTTGCAGAAGGAACAGTCGACTATATCGGTTTTAGTTACTATATGTCGGCTACTATTGATGTGGATACGGAAGCGGAAGATGATGGGGCAAACGTACACGGTAAGATTCCTTACCAAGTTGACAATCCATTTATCACCGCAAGTGATTGGGACTGGTCGATTGACCCTGTTGGATTACGTTATGTAATGAATCGCTTGTGGGACAGATATCAAATTCCATTATTTATAGTTGAGAATGGTTTTGGAGCTGTGGATATAGTTGAAGAAGATGGTCGAATCCATGATGCAGAGCGTATTCAGTACCTGAACGATCATATCCGTGAAATGATAAAAGCCGTCGATTACGATGGTGTTGAATTGATGGGTTACACACCATGGGGCATTATCGATATCGTTTCTTTCACGACAGGTGAAATGAATAAACGTTATGGTATGATTTATGTCGATCGAGACAATGAAGGAAACGGTACGCTTGAACGATCCAAGAAAGATTCCTTTAATTGGTATAATCAGGTTATAGAAACAAATGGTGAAAATGTTCAGTAAATAATAGTGAAGTCCCTTGACCTAAAAAGTGGTCGAGGGATTTTTTT
>DAIOTD010000074.1:0-6609 GCA_036752205.1 Atopostipes sp. | reverse complement strand
AATACCAATAAGAATCAGGTTAACAAAGAGACATGCTCAAAATGCATTCTTCCTGTGAAATGAAACACTATAATATCTTAGTTATTAAGTAGGAAATGAAACCGAAACAAATACAGTAAATACTGGAATCGCACCTCTGTTTTTTGTTATACTTTTATAGAATAGAAAGGGGACATATCATGTCAGTAAATATTTACGATACAGCGAACCAACTAGAACGCGAATTACGTCAAACTAAAGAATACACAGATCTTAAAGAAGCTTACGAAACAGTAAGCGCAGATGAGGAAGCAGGGACAATCCTAAAAGACTTCCAAGAAATGCAACAAACAATCTACACGAAACAACAAATGGGACAAGAAGTTTCAGAAGAAGAGATTGAGAATGCCCAAGAGATTTCAAAAAAAATGACTGAAAACGAATTGACTGCAGGATTAATGGAAAAAGAACGTCAATTAAACCAAGTCATCACAGACATTAATGGGATTATCATGAAACCAATTCAAGAAATTTACCAATAAAAAACAATTTGGCTGGCATGAAAGTGCTAGCCAATTTTTACACATAAAAAAGAACGTATGTACCCATTCGGAGGTGGAAAAATGATACGTTTTATACATGCGGCAGACTTACACCTGGACACCCCTTTTTCAGGCATTGAAAAAACGTCAAAGGAACTAGCTGAGAAATTACGACAGGCTCCCTATGATTCGTTAGCAAACATTGTTGATTTAGCGATTGAGAGAACCGTCGATTTTGTGCTGTTTTCAGGTGATTTATATAATACGAAAAGAATAAATATTAAAGCACAAAGCCTTTTTATCGAGCAACTGAATCGATTAAACAGTGCAGATATTAAAGTTTTCGTGATTAGAGGAAACCATGATTACTTAACGGAGAGCGAGCACAGTTTAACTCTACCCTTTCCAGATAATGTTTATACTTTCGGAGCGGATGTATCCACGCATATCATCGAAACAAAGAAGAATCAACGTGTAGCCATATCAGGATTTAGTTACGAGACGCAGTGGGTTTTTGAGCGAAAAATTAACCAGTATCCAAAGCGCGAGCCGAACGTGAATCTACACATTGGCATGTTACACGGATCGGCAGATAGCATCACATCGACTGAAGCAAATTACGCCCCGTTTACTTTGAGAGAATTACAAGAGAAAAACTATGACTACTGGGCTTTAGGGCATATACATCAACGCCAAGAATTGGCTCCGAACATTCACTATCCAGGGAATATTCAAGGTCTGCACAAAAATGAAGTAGGGGAGAAAGGCTGTCTACTGATAGAGTGGGACGACCACAATCAACAGACAGAGTTTATCCCGACAGCACCCATAATTTGGCAGTCAGTTGATTTAGACATTTCAAGTATGGAGCATGTTGCAGAGCTTTTTGAAGCCCTCCGTGGTGAAATGGAAAACCTCAGTAAAAAAGAGGAAAAGTTGATTCATTTAACCTTGAAATCGAATGAAGATTACAATGAAAAATTAATTGAACTCATTCAAGAACCAACTTTTAATGAACAAATGACACACCAAATGAATGACGATCGCATATGGATTGTCAAGATAGATTTTGTATTAGAAGAATCAAACGATACACAAACATTAGAGAACCGATACCCAGAAATGTGGCAAAAAGCAGTGGAGAAAGCTATATCAAATCAGTCTTTCACAGAGATGACTGAGGGAATTTTTAACCAAATTCCACAAAAATACTTAACGGAAGAAAATTCAGAAGCTTACCGTCAGAAGATGATAGAAAAAGCGATGGCGAAGATTCATCTGAAATAGAAAGAAGGTGATTCCATGCGAATCAAGCAGTTAGAAATTTATGGGTATGGAAAATGGATCGATACGACTTTTGATTTAACAGAAGATTTCCATTTGTTTTACGGCTTCAACGAAGCTGGGAAATCAACTTTAATGTCTTTCCTACATAGTATATTATTTGGTTTTCCAACTCGAAATAGTACGCTGTTGCGCTATGAACCAAGAGAAAGTTCGCGCTACGGGGGAAAAATAATCATGACAGATTCACGATTTGGCGAAGTCATTGTTGAAAGAATTTCCGGAAAAGTGACTGGAAATGTGACCGTCACTTTAGAAGACGGGACAACCGGAACAGACGAATTACTGGAGACCGTCTTACATGGAATGACGCGTGAATCGTTCCAAAACATTTTCTCTTTTTCGTTAACGGATATCGAAAATGTGCATCGGCTAAATAAAAACCAATTAAGCAGATACTTATTAAATATAGGCGCTCATGGAACGGAACGCTACCTAGAACTTATTGATCAATTTCAAGCGGATGCAGATAAACTGTATCGACCATCCGGACGTGTACTCGCGCTAAATAAGCAGTTGTCAACTCTTGAAAAGCAAGAAAAAAAACTAGTTGAATTAGAAAAAAGGAATGAAGGTTACCGTTCCTTAATCGAACAGCTTAATCAAGAAAACGATGAGATTGAAGCAGTTGAAAAGAAACAGCACCGCACAGAGAAAAGATTATCCGAAACGGTAGAGTTTCAAAAACAACTCCATGTTTTTGAAGAAATAAATGCACTCGATACAGAAATTACTAAAGCAAACTTGCCGCCTTTAAAAGAAGATGGTCGGTTTCTACTAGATGAATATAAACGTGAAAAGTCTGATTTAATCAGCTCACTTCAAGTGAACCAAGTAAACATTCATGAAGCGAAAAAGAATTTGAAAGAACCTGAAATGATTGAAACTTATGCTGAGCACAAAGAAACATTTCATCAACTAGAAAATCAATTACCCGAGTTAGTCGAACAGTTAAGAGACGATGAAAATATTAGTGAAAAACGTCAAACACTACAAAAGGATCTACTTGTTATAGAAGAAGAGTTGGGTATGACAGACCAACCGGTTTATCCAACACCATTTACGGATGAAGAGATGATAAAAGTCAAAAGCTGGCAACAAGAAGTCACTGAAATTTCAGCTAAGTTAAAAGTCACGGAAGAAGAAATAATCAAAACCCAAAACGAGTTAAACTTGAAGAATCAGCGGCTGGATCAATTTGAAGAGATGATGTGGGATAATCAAGCATTTAAAGAAGTGGAAGCAGAACTACAAGGAAGCAAACATAAAAAACAAACCAATAGACCGTTAATGATTACCGGAATAGCTGGCCTTATCTTTGGTATCTTAGCCTTTATGCTATCGACGCCTTTCAACTGGTTGTTTGGAGCCCTGACTATATTGGCCTTCGTTATTGGATTTGCATTCTCTAGACGGCAAGATACGGTTAAACCAAATGAAGTGTTAGAAAAAGAGTATACGAAGCAACTCCAAATAAAAAAAGAATGGCAGGATTTACTAGGTAAATTGGATACCTTACAAGCTGATTACCAGACTTTAAAAACAGAAGCAGACCACTATGAAGCTGGACAGATGAAACGAGAAAACCAATGGACGTCGTTACTTTTAGCACATCATTTATCCGCTACATTTGATTTAGCAAATGCGGAAGAAATATTTAAGCATATTAATCAATTACATGAGACGGTTACAACTGATAATGAATTAATGGAACAACAAGCTGAACTTCGTCAGAAATTAGAGACAGAAACTGCCCACATTTCAACGATACTCAATGTAGAATCATCGAAAAGTTACCAACAAAAAATTACGATTTTACGTGAGTATCTAATGCAAGTGAAGGCTGAAATGACAAATGAACAAGAGAGTTTAGATCAGCTTAATGCGTTAAAACAAGAAGAAAAACAATTAAAAGAGAGAATTGAAAATGCTCAAACAAAGCTACAGAATCTTATCGAAACAGCTGGTGTAAAATCAGAACCTGAATTTATCAAGTTGTATCAACAAAAAGAAACAATCGATGAAAAGAAAAGCCGTTTACGTTATTTAAAAGAGAACGCACCTGCGTATGATGCCCATAAGACTTTACCGAGCAAAGAAGCGATTGAAAAAGATATTACCGCATTAAAACAAAAACTAAAAGAGCTTAATGAACTTAAAAATAAAGCGTTGCGGACAATGACAAATACAAAACTCTCGATTGAACGCCTTGAACAAGATGGGACTTATACGGAAGAGTTACAAGTTTTTGAGAATGAGAAAGCAACAGCGCAACGTTTAGTTGATGAATGGGTATCGGATAAAATAGCAGCTAATATGATTAAATTAACCTTAAATGAAGTCACCAAAGATCGGTTTACGGAGATTATAGCGGATGCTGAAAATTATTTTCGCTTGTTAACAGACGGGGAATACGAGAGAATAGTATTCAACGAAGATGACTTACAGGTTCAAATGCAGAATGGACAAGTAGTCGATGTGCGCGTATTGTCACGTGGTACCTCGGAACCATTATATGTAGCGATTCGTTTAGCTTATATTAAAAATACGCAAGACATGATGGAGTTACCAGTCATTATGGATGATCCATTTGTGAATTTTGATGAACAACGACGAAAAAATATGTATCGATTACTGCAAGAATTGAGTCCGGATTTACAAGTAATTTATTTTACGTTTGATGATACAGCATTTAAGTATTTTAGAGATGAGCAAGTAACCAATTTAGAAATGAGGAAGTAAGATGGATAAGAAGTTATATGAACACAAAATGGATGAAATCGTGAATCTTTTTCTCCTGATTAAAGGGACGGCCGAACGCAAAACGAAAACAGGTAATCCATTTTTAACAATGACTCTACAAGACACAAGTGGAGAAATGACAGGAAACCGTTGGGGAGTTACAGAGCAGGAATTGGAGCAGTTCAAACCTGGTACAGTTGTCCATGTAAAGGGTAAGCGCGAAGAATACAATGGACAGCCGCAACTCCGAATCGATACGATACGATTAGCTACTGAAGGCGAGCCAAATAATCCGGATTTATATGTAAAGCGTGCACCGATTAATCGCGAAGTAATGATTGAAAAGTTCAATGAAGTCATTTTTGACATCACAAACCCAAATATGAACCGCATCGTGCGTTTCTTGTTAAATAAATACAATAAAGAATTTTTCACTGCACCAGCTGCGAAATCAAATCACCATGCTTTCCAAGGCGGTTTATCTTATCATACGATTTCAATGTTGGAAATTGCGAAAACAATTGCAGATTACTATCCAAATATTAATCGTTCCCTATTGTATGCCGGTCTCGTTTTACATGACTTAGGTAAGGTGGTTGAACTAAGTGGTCCGACTGCGACAGAATATACCTTAGAGGGACAACTAATTGGTCATATCGTATTGGTGGATCAAGAAATTACCGAAGCTTGTCGTGAGTTAAAAATTGGAGTCGACGCAGAAGATGTTCTTGCATTGCGACATGTTATTTTAGCGCATCATGGTTTCTTAGAATTTGGCTCACCAGTACGTCCCCAAATTAAAGAAGCAGAAATTATCCATTATATTGACCAGATTGATGCGAAGATTAATATGATGGAAGATGCATTAGAAAAAACAGAACCGGGCGATTTCACAGGTAAAATATGGGCACTTGAAAACCGACGATTCTATAATCCAGGATTTCCAGATAGACAAGCGAAGGACGACGAATAAATAAGTGAAACGGTCCCAATGAACCGTGTTCACGGATTGAATAAAGTGTGAATATTTGTTAAATCGTTTAAAAATCAATAGAGATGTGTTATATTATTCGAGTGTTGAAAAAGAATTCAAAACTAGAATAGATATAGGAAGTGTATGTATTAATGAAAAAATTATTAGTGACTGCTTTTGCAACAACTGCTTTACTACTAGCTGGTTGTTCAGATAAGGGAACAGAAGTTGCTTCAACAGAAGCAGGACGTATCCGTGAACAAGATTTATATGAACAAATGAAAAATGAGCCATTACAAAATGGACTGACTATTGGTGAAACAGTTTTACAGAAAATGATTTTAGAATCTATTTTCGACCAATTATATGGTAAAGAGGTAACAGATGATGATATCGATGCTGAACTGGAAAAATCGGCAGAGCCATACGGTACGATGGATGAATACCGCGAGTTACTAGAAATGCAAGGTATTGACATCGACTACGTACGTGATAGTGTTCGTTTACAATTATTGATGCGAGAAGCATTATTAGATGATATTGAAATAACAGATGAAATGATTGAAGAAGAATATGAAGCTTCAAAACCAGACTATACTGCTCAACATATTTTAGTTGAAGATGAAGAAACTGCAAATGACATCATCGCTCAATTAAATGACGGTGCAGACTTTGGGGAATTAGTAACAGAATACTCACAAGACCCAGGTAGTCTAGAAACAGAAGGAACGTATACATTCTCTAAAGGTCAAATGGTTCCTGAATTTGAAGGAGCAGTTGATGGATTAGAAGCAGGCGAGTTAACAAGTGAGCCCGTTCAATCTGACCATGGTTTCCATGTTATCCGTCGCTTAGAACTTGATTTATCAGAAATGCCTACAGTAGAAGATGACCGCGAAGCTATCGAAGAAACTATCGTTAATGGTTATCTAGAAGATCAAAACTACATGGGTGACTTAATTACTCGTTTAGCTGACAAAGTAAACGTTCAAATTGCAGATGACGAACTAAAAGGTGCAATGGCAGCTT
>DAIOTD010000073.1:0-6618 GCA_036752205.1 Atopostipes sp. | reverse complement strand
GAAGCTTGAAAGGAAAAATCTCTCCGAGATTTTAACCGAAGGCATTAAAAAAACGCCCAACTGCTTGGGCGTTTTATAGTGGTTTAGACTTGTTTTGTGGCTGCTAGTTCTTCTTTCAGGGACTCGACGTATTTGTACGCGTTGTCTCCTGCGATTGAGCCGTCTCCGACTGCGGTTGCGACTTGGCGAAGAACGGTTTTGCGAACGTCTCCGACCGCAAAGATACCAGGTACGGCTGTCATCATCGTTTCATCTGTGATGATCCAACCTTCATCGTCTGTGATGCCTAAGTTTTGGAAGGCTTTCGAGTTTGGTAAGATTCCCACATAAACGAAAACACCATCCGCGTCGACAACAGATGTTTCATCTGTTTTGACGTTCCGTATTTGGACACCTTCTACTAAGTTTTCACCTTGAATTTCTTCAACAACTGAGTCCCAGATGAATTTTACTTTTTCATTATTGAATGCGCGGTTTTGAAGAATCTTTTGTGCACGTAATTCATCGCGACGGTGAATAATCGTTACTTCACTTGCGAACTGCGTTAAGTACGTTCCTTCTTCAACGGCTGAGTCTCCTCCACCGACAACGACTAAGTGGCGGTTACGGAAGAATGCTCCGTCACAAACTGCACAATACGAAACGCCGCGACCATTTAGTGTATCCTCACCGGGCACGCCTAGTTTACGGTGTTCTGCCCCTGTTGAGATAATGACCGAACGTGCTTTAAAAATTTTATTCGCTGTCACTACTTGTTTATACTCTTTGCCTTCAATAATTTCACGCACATCGCCAAACGTATACTCTGCGCCAAAACGAGTCGCACCGGAATACATTTGGTTGGCTAAGTCTGGTCCCGTAATCGATGAGAAACCAGAATAGTTTTCAACTTCTGCTGTGTTTATCAGTTGCCCACCTGGTACGCCACGTTCGATGAGTAAAGTCGATAATTCTGAACGAGAGGCATATAGTGCTGCCGTCATCCCACCAGGTCCTGAACCGATGACAACGACGTCATAAATTTTATCTTCTGTTTCTATAGTCATATTTTTCCATCCTTACATCTATTCTACGTGTTCATTAAATTTATCTTATTTATTATAGAGAGATATCTTGCCAGCTTCCAATAAAGTAGCTTATTCTGCTTTTCCTTCACGACGCATTAATTCTAGAATCGTTTCAGATACATCCGCACCTTCATAAACGACTTCATAAATCGCTTGTGTAATTGGCATTTCAATATTGGAATCTTCTGCCAGTTCTTTGGCTGCAATAACAGTCGAAAGGCCTTCAATCGCCATACCGATTTCTTCGTGAATGCTCTCTAAATCGCGGCCTTCGCCAATTAATTTTCCAGCTCGCCAGTTTCTCGAGTGGACACTCGTACCCGTAACAATCAGGTCACCGACTCCACTTAAGCCCATAAAGGTAATCGGATCCGCACCTAGGCTCACACCTAAACGAGTAATTTCAGCAAGTCCGCGTGTCAGTAAAGCTGCGATGGCATTATCACCAAAGCCAATACCGTTTAAAGCGCCAGCTCCGACAGCAATAATATTTTTCAACGCTGCTCCTAGCTCAACACCTACGATATCTTCGTTACGGTACACTCGGAAATAGTCGTTCATGAATAAATACTGTACTCTTTCAGCGGCATCCATATTTTCACTTGCAGACGTAATACTCGTTAAGTCTTGCACGGCTACTTGTTCCGCATGACTTGGTCCAGATAAAGCAACGACCGCTTGGCGTTTATCGGCATCAATTTCTTCTTCGATAACAGATGAAATGCGCATATGCGTTCCTTGTTCTAGACCTTTTGAAGCATGCACAATAATTTTCGGATCGTTAATTAGTGCATTCAATTGTTTTGCCGTACTACGAATTCCTACTGTCGGAATAACAACCACAATGATTTCACGACCTGAAATGGCTTCTTCTAGATCTGTTGTTGCGACTAATTCAGCTGGTAATTCTAAGTCTTTTAAGTATTTCTTATTTGTATGGTCGTTATTAATTTCATCGATAATAGCTTGGTTTTCAGCACGCGACCACATCACAACATCGTGTCCATTTTCAACTAAGACCTTTGCGAGCGCTGTTCCCCAAGAACCGGATCCAAGTACAGCTACTTTTTCAGCTTTTCTTTCACTCACTAAAATATCCCCCTCAAAGTTTAAGGCTTATTTCTTGTTTTGGCTTTCAAATGTTTCTTTTTTACGGGCAAAGTCAATTTCGTATTGCATGCCGTCTGTGTAATATTCTGGTTTTGGATACTTGTATCGTCTTTGGTAAACAATCGTGACGATTCCTAGAAGGATTAAGATTACAGAAACAATTTGTGAAATGCGGAACGGCCCCATGTATAGGCTATCTGTACGCATTCCTTCGATAAATAGTCGACCAATACCATACCAGATAAAGTATAAGGCAGTCGTTTCACCACGTAATAAGAAATGGTGACGTTTGCGGATAAGCAGGATTAAAATGACTCCGATAATGCTCCAAACCGACTCGTATAAGAATGTCGGATGATAATATGAACCTTTGATATGCATTCCTTCAATGATGAATTCCGGCAACATTAGCTTTTCAAGAAACTGACGCGAAACTTCTCCACCATGTGCTTCTTGGTTTATAAAGTTTCCCCAACGCCCGATAGCTTGTGCCAGAAGGACGTGTGGTGTCACAATATCTGTTAGTAAAGCGAATGGGACATTTTCTTTTTTACAGCGCCAATAAATCGTCAGTGCGCCTGCGATAATTCCACCATAAATCGCTAGACCACCTTCCCAAATCGCGAAGATTTGTCCGGGATTATTTAGATAATAACCTAATTCAAACAGAACATAATACAGACGTGCGCCAAGTATTCCAAGAGGTAGTACCCAAAAAGCTGTATCAATGATGAAATCTTCCGAAACGTGTCGCTTCGCACCTTCTCTTATCGTTAAATAGATAGCCGCCATCATCCCGACGACTATAATCAAGCCGTACCATGCCACTGTTATAGGGCCTAACTCAAAAGCAATTGGATTAATTGCCATTACGTTTAAATTCATTTGTACACCTTCTATACATTCATTTTTTAATTACTTTTTATTTTTCTCAATTAATCTGGATAAGTTGGATTCAAACTGAGCCGTTGCATCATATCCTAATTCTTTCGCACGGACATTCATGGCAGCAACTTCAATTATCGTTGCTAAGTTTCGACCAACACGTACGGGAATATTTAACAAAGGAACATCGACGTTAAAGAATCGACGGTTTTCCACTTTGTTTCCTAAACGGTCAAAATTACCTTCGTTATCCCAATGTTTTAGGTTAATTACGATATCGACAACTGTACGGTCACGGACAGAACCCACACCAAACATATTCATTATGTCAATAACGCCTACACCACGGATCTCAATTAAGTGGCGTAAAATTTCAGGTGCTTCACCGATAATACGGCTTTCATCCATCATATAAAGCTCAACACGGTCATCCGCTACTAAGCGATGTCCACGTTCGATTAGCTCTAACGCTGTTTCCGACTTTCCAATACCGGATTCTCCCGTAATCATGACACCCATTCCGTAAATTTCAACCAGTACACCATGCTGACTATCACGTTCAGCTAGATGCTCTTCTAAAAAGTTCATCACGTTTGCATTTAGTCTCGTCGTATTTCGGTTAGATAAAATCACAGGGATTTCTTTTTCAGTCGCATATTGAATCATTTCTTCCGGGATATCTAATCCTCTAGAAACTAAAAATGCCGGAACTTCTGGTTGGCATAATTTTTTAATAATAATTGTTTTTTCTTCAACCGTCATACGGTTAATGAATGATATTTCAGTCGCTCCAAATAATTGGATACGGTTTTGTGGATAGTAATCAAAGTAGCCGGTTAACTCCAAAGCCGGTCGCGAGACATCCATCACATAGATTTCTCGATCTAAAAACTGTTCACCTGAGACAACGCTTAGGTACGGCATTTCATCGACCATTTGTTGTACAGTTATTTTTATATTGTCCATTATTCCACCTCTAATTTATGTCATTTCATTATCGAGTTTTTCATGCATTTCACTATAATTCGTACTTACCATAATAGCATAACTCAGACGAACATGCGAACGGAGTTAAAGAGCGATAATCAATGTTTTTAGTATACCATTCCAACGATTAGAGATGAAAAAAACTACCTCCAATTAAGAAGGTAGTTTGATTGAACCTTAATTTTTCCCCACAAATGCGTTGACTAAGGATAAAATTAAAGAAACTATAATTGCTTGTCCAAATGAACTGACGGTGAATCCAGCTACGAGATAGCTCGTAAACCAAATCATGAGGCCGCTTATCACAAACGAAAAGAGCCCTAATGTTAATAGTGTAACGGGTATCGCAAGGATTGATATAATTGGTTTCACAATCGAGTTTAGCAAGCTTAACATAATTGCTGCTAAAATAGCTGATTGCCAGTTATCAACCGAAAATCCATCTAGAAAGTTTGCAAGTACTAAAAACACAATCGTATTTAGTAATAACTTTTGCCACCATTTCATCGTTTAGAAATCACTCCAATCATCATCTTCTATTGGTTGCGTTTGTCTGGAAGACGTTTCATTTACGGGTTTTGATTCGCTAAACGCACGATCCACTCTCTCTTTTCGAGCTTCTCTTTCCTTTCGGCGATTTTCACCTTTAGGCGCCTTGGGAATGATAATTGAAGCTACGATATAGAGTGGAATGATAGGTAGTGGCAGGCTGGATAGAACCAGAACAGCGAAAATAATTCGGATGATTGTTGGATCAAATCCTAGGTATTCACCGATTCCTCCAATTAGACCAGTAAAAATTTTATCGTTTCTTGAGCGTGTTAATCTTCTCATTAATCTTTTACCCCCTCTACCTTTTTCGTTCAACTTGTTAATCTCTTGGAATGATAATCGCTAATAGGATGTACAGTAATACCGGCGCACCGATAGCGACGAAGGATAATATAACATATCCTACACGCACGAGTGTTGGGTCTAACTGAAAGTACTCTGCAATACCGCCTAAAACGCCTGCTAGCATTATGTCAGTATTTGACTTCGTTAATTTTTTCATCATGCATTCTCCTTTATTTGTCTGTATCTTTTAACAAGACATTTCCTGTTGTTGTCTGTAAGTTGACGCGACAAATTTCGCCTTGACCGATACGCTGATAACGTTTAGCCTTACCTTTAATCGAATCTTCATTCGAAGTCATTGTATTGCTTAGACGACTTTTTACTTTTCCAAAAGTTGATCGAGCATCAATCTCTAGCCCAGCTTCTTCTGGTAAGGACACTTTCACATGACCATTCACTGAATTTCCAGCTACTCGGATTAAATCGTCCCCATGCAACGTTAGGCGAATATCACCATTCGTTGTACCAATATCTGAACTTTGAACATGTCCCACGACTCGGATGTTACCATTGACTGTATTGATTAATAAGTCTCTTAGACGGGCATCCTTCAGTGTGATATCGCCATTTGTACCTTTGATTTCAACCATTGATGCTTCAAATTGATCCAATAAAACATGACCATTAGTTGATTTCACATACAAATCACGTGCTCTAAGATCCGTAAATGTTGTGTCTCCATTAAACGTATTTGTTCCAATATAATCATAATCTCTTTGTGGAAGATATACAATCATATTTGCCGTAATCTTTTTGTTTGGAACATGGAACGTAAATTTGTCTTCATCTATTTTTATGATACTGCTCGCTTCAAACGCCTCTAATGGTGCTTTCCCATCGATGTCACCGCGAATCTCGACATTTGCTGTTACTTTAATGTTGTCGTTCACACTTGGCTTATAGTGAATATCACCATTCGCATTTTTGAATTCTAAAATCGTCGCAGTCGTATCTTCAAATAGCCACTCGTGATTAAAGGTTTCTTTTTCACCTTTTGCGAGGTTGAAATTCATGTCTTTCCAGTCAATACTTCCAAGTGCTTCTTTTGTCGATTTCATCGTTTGTTTAAATACATCTGAAATCGTTTTCGATGTTTCCTCAAAAATATCGCCAGCTTTATTGAAGGTTTTATTTGCGCCTTCACGCCACTCTTCTGGAATATCCAAGTTTTCTGACGCACGTTTTGCTTTTGTTGACCATTGTTTCATTTTAAGTGAATGTAATTCTTTTAGACGTTCATTTTTCACTTCTGTTTGTGCATGGACTTCTTTTCGTAAAGCGGCAACTTTTTCTTCGAGTGCCTGGATTTCTTCATCGTCGGTTGCTTGATTTTCAAGTGCCTGTAACTCTTCCATCGCTTGCGTTAATTCTTTGTTTAAACCGGCGACTTCTTCAGTCGAATCAATTTCTTCAATAATCGTAATTAAGTCGATTTCTTTTTTTAGATTGATGATATCGGCTTCTAACTCTTTTCTGGCTTCAGAATAATCATCATTAAACGTTACTTTACGATCTTGTAACGTGTCTTCTGCATCCGCTAAATCGGATTTCAATTGCGTTAACTCTTCATTAATCGCATCAATTTCAACAGAATAACGTGTCATTTCATTCGCTAGGTTTTCTAGTTCGTCTTCATACTGCTTCATCGTTTCTTTGTCTTCGGCTTTCATTT
>DAIOTD010000072.1:0-6663 GCA_036752205.1 Atopostipes sp. | reverse complement strand
GATTTTGCTCCTAATAAGGTCATGGAACGCTGAATTTCTAGTTTCCACTGTTCAACCATTTCAATCGCCTGCTCTGTATCTTTTAAAACCATATGCATAAATTGACTAGATACACCAACAAGTGATGCCCCCATCGCAAGCGACTTTAAGATATCTTGCGCGGATCGGATTCCACCAGATGAGATAATATGACTATTATCCTTTACTTCCATCGCTTCTAACAGGGAAACGCTAGTTGTTTGGCCCCAAGGTTCCATATCGTCTAGCTTATGTTCGCGGCGGCGGAAGTTTTCGATTTGAGCGAAGTTTGTTCCACCTTTTCCGCTGATGTCAATGTGCTTTACACCAATATCTTGGAGAAGTTTTACGGTTTCTCGGCTCATCCCGAATCCAACTTCTTTGACAATTAACGGTACATCAATCTGTTCCAAAATATCTTGAATGTTTTCAATCCAGTTTGAAAAGTCACGGTCACCTTCAGGCATAACCACTTCTTGTGGTGCGTTAATATGAATTTGTAAAGCATCGGCTTGAATCATGTCGATTGCTTTCTTTGCATTCTCTGAACCGTGTCCAGCACCGAGATTCGCAAAAACTAAGCCATTTGGATTCTCTTGACGAATTATTTTATAGGACTGCTCAAACTCAGGTTGTTTTAAGCCCGCACTAATTGAGCCAGTCGCAATCGCTAAGCCTGTTTCTCGAGCCACAATTCCTAATTTCTGATTAAGCTTGCCGGTCCAGTCACTACCACCAGACATGGCGTTAATAAAGAAAGGTGCTGAAAAAGTCATCTCATCGAGATTCGTGGATAAAGTAACATCAGAAACACTAATTCCTGGAAAGGAATGATGCATGAAATGAACGTCTTTAAAAGAAGAGTCACCGTCTTTATAAAAGTTTTCGGATAAGGATACGTGTTCATTTTTACGATTTGTTTGTGTATTCATTCATTTCCTCCAAATTAATATTATTCTTTATATACCCGAAGGGGAAGTGGGGTAATTCCTTTGTTCTTCCACTCATCTTTAATCGGTTTAATATGTTTTTTTGAAAAGACAAAGGCGATACCGGAGTCGCCGCCACCTGCTCCGGATGTTTTAGCTGCTCCACCGTGTCTGATAGCAATCTGGCAAAGTTCTTTCAATAAAGGCGTTTCAATGACAACACCCGTTTGTTCACTCATATCCATTAAAGCTTTTCGATTACGTCGGATGGCATCTTTTATTTTTTTCGGATTGTTTTCTTCTAGTCCAATTGTTAATAATGTGATGCTATCTTTGGTCTCTTGTAAAAAGTGTTCATATTGTTCAGCTGTTTGCTCCTTTTTCTCTTGAACAGAACCCACTAAATGATGGCTAGATGCCGGAGAACCTGTCCAACCGACTAATAAAAGAAGTCTTTTTGCAACTTTCATTCGTTTAATCATAATTTTGGGCCAATAGGCATCGACTGTTTCACTAATCGATCGGCTGTCCCTTATATTTCGAACAAAATCACGGTCGAAACTCGTATACTGAATCCAACCAGTGTAAGTACTCGCAGCTATATCACCGAAAGAACTATTCACACCAAGGCTCATCTGAGCAAGAACGCTCAATTTGAATACGAGTAAATCAGATGTTTTTGCACCATATAATTTCAATACGGCTTTGACGGTTGCAACGGTTACAGCACCAGAAGAACCAAGTCCAAACTTATTGCCGCTTTCATCATCTAATTCACTATTGAGATCTAAATCAAAGTAAACGAGTTCATAGTCGTTTTCAGCTAAGTAGGCTTCAGTTTTTTGAATGGCTGCCAAGACATATTTTAAGTCGGATTCAGAGTGAACTAATGTCACCTTATCCTCCGTACGTGACCATCCTACTGGTTCGGATGTAAAACCTTCCGAATAAATAGAGCCTTGCTCATTATCAGATGCTGAAATACGAGCTGTTACAAAAGAATTTACAGCTGTAATAATCGCTGTATGACCAGGTTCGACCACAGCGTATTCACCCGCAATGTATAGTTTTCCTGGAGCTTTTGTCTCAATCGTTTTCATGACTATCTCTCCTCAAATTAGTCTTCTAAAATTTGAATACCCGGTCCTGGTAATGCTTTAACAAGTTGGTCGCTACGATACGTTTCACTCAAAATAGCGTGAATAGCATCTAAGTCAGATGCCCGACAAATAATCTTGACGTTGGGTCCCGCATCCATCGTTAGGTATGCTGGATAACCCTTCTCGCGCAATTCACTTACGTTGCGCATAGCGATGATACTTTCTGGTGACCAGTAATTAAAGGGTGGGTTGGCACTTAAGTTTAACGCATGCATTTTTAATGCGCTGCGTTCTGCTATCTCACCTGTTTTAATAATATCCTGTTCTTGAATAGCGACTTTAATATCCGCTAAGTCTTCTTTTGCTGAATTGACCCAACCATCATAATAAGGGGATGTTTCAACAACGAGTCGCATTCCTTCTGTACTGGAAACGTCTTTTCGCTTATCGTCAACAATGACGAAAATCATACCAATATCCCAATTGGCATCGTCAACAGGTACTGCTATTGAATCTTTATCCGTTGTGCCTTTTTGCCACTCCGCAAAGCCGCCATAAATACTACGTGAAGCAGAACCAGATCCCCGACGAGCTAAACGAGATAATTCGGTATCGGATAATTCCAAGCCAGCGGCTAAACTAGCTGCACCAGCTAGTGCTGCAAGGCCGGAAGCTGATGACGCTAAGCCAGCTGCTGTCGGCACAAAGTTTTTAGATTCGATTTTAGCAGACCAATCTATTTTTGCTTCTTCACGCACTAAGTCTAAAATGACTTGTGCTTTCTTTAAAGCTTTTTCATCTTCTATTTCACCATCAATATAGAGCACATCGGCATCTAATTGGTCATCAAACGTGACCTTGGTTTCTGTATAAAACGCATCTAACGTTAACGATAAGGAATTATTTTGCGGGATAATCAGTTCTTCATTTTCTTTTCCCCAGTACTTAATAAAGGCAATATTCGTATGGGCACGCACCCATTTTGATTCTTTAATTGTCATTTTCACGTACTCCTAGTGGATGAATCCATGTTTTAGTTGCTCCAGCTTCTTGGAGCTTGTTACTCATTTCAGCTGCTTGCTCTTCGGTTTTGACAAGGGCGATCATACAACCCCCACGTCCACCTCCGGTCAGTTTAGCACCTAAAGCACCCTGTTTTAAAGCAACATCTACAAAAGTATCTAATTTCTCGTTGCTAACGGTTAGATTTTGTAATCTCTCTTGAGCGAGGTTTAAAACGTCGCCTAAACCGTTCAAATCTTTCTCTTCAATGAAATAACGAGCTTGTTTGGTAAGCTCTCCTAATTCTTTAATCCAAGATTTTCCTTGAGAGGATTTGTCAGCAACTAAAGCACCAACAGCGCGAACTGCCGCACCGGTTTCCCCTTGATCACCTGTATCGGCCATAACTAGGTAACCCGGTAAATCGACTGTGAAATATTCTGTTCCTTGATTGCGTATATAGTAAACAGATTGATCCGAACGAACGACCATAGCATCTAGTCCACTTGGGTTCTGGTGTGCGATTGTTTCTGAAACGGAAACAAATTCGTTTAAAAGATTATTCGTTAACTTTTCATCAAATAAATTAAATAAAGCACGAACTAAAGCTGTTGCGACTGCAGCACTTGATCCCATTCCGCGTTCGGCTGGGATGTTGCTCGTAACAATGATGTGTAGATTATTCGTATCCACTTCGAAATAAGCGCAGACGGCTTTTAAGGTCTCTAATAAGTTATGAATACTGTCAGGCGCATCTTTAATTTTACCTTTATGGTAAATACTGTCTATCGTGCTATCGCCATCGATTCGTTGAACCGTTACTTCCACATTCGCCGAAGTAAAAGGCAGAGCAATCGCGGGTTCATGATGCACAACAGAGTGTTCACCAATTAATATAATTTTACCATGAGCTTGTCCCGAAGCTATGTCAGATAGAACTTTCATATTTACCTCCTTTTGGTCATTTACTAGTTTATTTTACCAGTTTTTCAATCATTAATCATCCTATCATGATTTAATTAAAAATGTTTAAAGAAAACGAACAAAGTCAAAAACCATATTCTATTAAATCCCTTTTTTTGGTACACTGTATAAGATTATTGTCGGATTGGGGGAAGAATATGCGTAAATCGAATACTTTTTATATATTCGATCGAGAAGATTGGAAAGAGTTGCAAACAAATAGCTCTTTTTCAATGACAGATGCTGAGTTAGAGGTCTTAGCGGCACTTAACGATAACGTGTCATTAAAGGACGTTCGGGAAATTTACTTGCCACTGGCATCCGTCTTAGATGTATTTATTAAAAGTTATAATGCTAAACAATGGAATTTAAATCGATTATTAGATGTTGGTCAAAAAAGGGTACCTTATGTAATCGGTGTGGCTGGAAGTGTTGCGGTAGGAAAGAGTACATTAGCTCGATTACTTCAAACGATTTTAGCTGAGTATTATAAGGATAAGAAAGTCGACTTAATTACAACAGATGGTTTTTTATATCCAAACGAAATTTTGGAGAAAAAAGGTCTAATGGAACGAAAAGGTTTCCCAGAAAGCTACGACATGCATCGTCTCATTTCGTTTATGGGTGATGTGAAGAGTGGAAAACAAAATATAACCGTTCCAAAATATTCGCATGCTGTCTATAATATCGTGGAGGATGAATTCCAAACAATTGACCAACCGGATATTTTAATTGTTGAAGGGATTAACACACTTCAATTACCAGCAAGTGAAAAAATTTATGCGAGTGACTTCTTCGACTTCAGTTTCTATGTCGATGCAGAACCTGAGAATATTGAAAAATGGTATTTACAGCGTTTTGGGATACTGGTGGATACAGCATTCAAGGACCCAGATAACTTCTATAATGTGTTTTCGGATATTAAACGTGAGGAAGCATTCACATATGCTAAAAGAATTTGGAAAACGGTAAACTTAAAGAATTTAGAAAACTATATATTACCAACACGTTTCAGAGCGGATGTTATTTTACATAAAACGACCGACCATTATATTGATCAAATTTTGTTACGTAAACATTAGAATATGGGGGATATAAAATATGAAAGATTCAGCTACAAAAAACGTGCCAACATTAGCCGTTATTGATTTTGGAAGTCAGTTCAACCAAACAATTGCCCGACGCGTTCGTGAGCTAGGTGTTTATTCTGAGTTATACCCATTTAGCGTATCGATGGAGACATTAAAAGAACAAAACGTTCAGGGCTTAATCTTCACAGGTGGTCCTCGTCGCGTAGAAGCGGACAATGCATTTCTGGTCGACCCAGCGATTTATGACTTAGGCTTACCTATTTTAGCGATTGATTACGGTGCTCAACTGATGGTAAAACAACTTGGCGGTGAACTAGAAGAAGCTACCAAGAGTGAAATGGGAACAACGACTCTGGAGCTGAGTCAAAATGACTTACCTTTATTCAAAGGATTGGAAGCGACTGAAACGGTTTGGCAAAGTGTGAATGACCAAATAAAGACACTGCCCGATGGTTTTGAAGTGGTTGGAAAAGCACCCCATGACGACCATACAGCTATTGTTAACCAAGAGAAAAACTTTTACGGCTTACAATTTCACCCAGAGTCCAGTGAGACTAAAAACGGCTTAGAAATGATTAAAAACTTCACCTTAGATATTTGTGGGTTTAAAGCGGATTGGGACATGGGACAGTTTATTGACTTAGAAGTTGAAAAAATTCGCGAACAAGTAGGAGACAAAAAAGTTCTACTTGGCTTATCTGGTGGAGTAGATTCATCGGTAACGGCTGTCTTACTCAATAAAGCAATCGGAGATCAACTAGTTTGTATTTTTGTAGATCACGGTTTATTACGTAAAAATGAAGCTGAAATGGTGATGGATAGTTTATCAGATAAGTTTGGGCTAAACGTTATTATGGTTGAAGCGAAAGATCGTTACTTAAGTAAATTAGCAGGTGTAAGTGATCCGGAAGAAAAACGTAAAATCATTGGTAACGAATTTATCGAAGTATTTAGTGAAGAAGCCCGTAAATTAGACGGCGTAGACTTCCTAGCCCAAGGAACCATTTATACAGACGTTATCGAAAGTGGGACAGAAACCGCTGAAACGATTAAATCTCATCATAACGTCGGAGGTCTTCCGGATGACTTACATTTTGAGTTGATTGAACCAATGAATACCTTATTCAAAGATGAGGTTCGTGCATTAGGAGAAGAGTTAGGTATGCCATCTGATTTAGTATGGCGTCAACCATTCCCAGGACCAGGATTAGGTGTCCGCGTACTTGGTGAAATTACAGAAGAAAAACTAGAAATTGTTCGTGAAAGTGACTTTGTTTTACGAGATGAAATCAAGAAAGCCGGACTTGAAAGGGATATTTGGCAATACTTCACGGTTTTACCAGGATTCCGAACAGTTGGTGTAACAGACGATAAACGGACATTCGATTATACGATAGGTATCCGTGCTATTACATCAGTAGATGGCGTAACCGCAGATTGGGCGCGTATTCCGTTAGATATACTTGCGACTATATCAAAACGGATTACAAATGAAGTAGCAGGCGTTAACCGAGTAGTATATGACATAACAGGAAAGCCACCAGCAACAGTAGAGTGGGA
>DAIOTD010000071.1:0-6773 GCA_036752205.1 Atopostipes sp. | reverse complement strand
TATAAAAAAACGTCCAAATGAATACCAAATGACATAGCTGAGGGCAACTTCTCCTCGACGTAATAGGCCTTTCTGATTCCTTAGGATAATAAGAAGGATAAAACCTAATAAACTCCATAACGATTCATACAAAAATGTCGGGTGGTAATAGGTACCATTTATGTTCATCTGTTCAATAATAAACTCTGGTAAATAAAGAGTTTCTAAAAATTGGCGACTCACTGCTCCACCGTGGGCCTCTTGATTGATGAAATTTCCCCAGCGACCAATCGATTGAGCTAGGAGGACACTAGGTGCCAGTATGTCTAGTAAAAGAGTTAGCGTCATTTTCTTTCTTCTTGCAAACCAGTATACTGCGAGACCACCCGCAATTAGCCCCCCATAAATGGCAATTCCACCATTCCAGATTGCGATGATTTCACTCGGATTCTGTATATAGTAGTCCCATTTGAATAAAACGTAATAAAGTCGGGCACCGATAAAGCCAATTGGTATGGCCCATAATGCCATATCTACCATGGTATCTTCTTCAAGTCCCAGTTTTTGAGCTTCCTTTGTAGCTAATGAAATGCCGATCAGCATCGCTAGAGCAATAATAATTCCGTACCAATAAATTTTTATCGGGCCAATTGAAATAGCAACTGGATCGATTACACTAAGTAAAACATTCATTCTTCAATCCCCTTCATAGCTTACATTAGTTAATTGTTTTAAATCACATAATTTAAGTTCAATTTGTGTAGTTATTTGTTTACAGACAATAAACCCTCATTTATATTGTCAAACACATTGTCAAAATCCCCTTCACCATTGATAACGTAAAGCAGATTTCGCTCCTTGTAGAAGTGAATAAGTGATTCCATTAATTCCTTATTAATGTGTAGCCTATTTTCAATCACTTCTGGTTTGTCATCCAGTCGAATTTTTTCCCTTTTTGCTTCGATTTGGGAATTTCCTTGTTTTTCTTTTGAACGAAGATTCCCTCGTTGCGCTAACCGATGTCTTAACGTATCCTGACTTACATCTAAAAAGAAAACAGCGTCTAAATTCTGATTTTGACTTTGTAGGTAAGCTTCGAGCACTTTTGCTTGCTGTAGGGTACGTGGGTAACCATCCAGAACAAAGCCATTTTCAACATCTTTTTCTTGTAAGCGACTCTTAACCAATGAGTTTATCCACTCATCTGGAACTAGCTCTCCTTTATTCATATATTCTTGCACTCTGAGTCCGAATGTATCTTTCTCCTTGGCTGCTTCTCGTAACATTTCACCAGTTGAAATAGCCGTCAGGTGGTACTTCTCTGCGATTCTTTTAGCTTGAGTGCCTTTCCCAGCACCGGGTAACCCTAAAAGGACCAGCCTCATAATTTTTCCTCCTTATAAACTAAAAAAGGAAGAGATGATTTTTTAAATTATTCCATCTCTTCCTTTCCTGTGAAACTATTGTATTTTTACACGATAAGGTCATTCAATTATTTCATGTGCCAAATAACTGTTTATTTTGGCTCTAATTTCAATGTCATAGCATTGATGGCAACAATTACAGTCGAAAGTGACATCAAGACGGCACCGACTGCTGGACTTAATGTTATGCCAATTGGTGCTAGTATTCCTGCAGCTATTGGGATCGCGATAAAGTTATACCCTGCTCCCCAAACAAGATTTTCTTTCATCTTACGTGTGGTCTTCTGAGCCAACTCGATAAAGGATTCAATGTCGCCAGGGTCTGACTGTGTCAAGATGACATCGGCTGAATCCAATGCTACTTGAGTTCCGGCACCAACAGCTATACCAACGTCTGCTAATGCAAGAGAAGGTGCATCGTTGACCCCATCACCGACCATGATAACTTTCTTTTCTTCTGCTTTAAGTTTTTCAACTAATTCATATTTATCTTGAGGAGATTGATTAGCCAAATAATCAATACCTAAAATTTCTGCCGCTCCTTGAGCCGCTTTTTCATTGTCACCCGTAGCCATAATGGGTTGAATGTTGTTCTTTTTAAGGGCTTGTATTAATTCTTTACTTGTTGGTTTTAATTCATCCCCTAAAGCTACAGCACCGATTGCTTCGTCGTTTTCTACTAAGACACTGAGGGTTGCTCCTTTTGGAATATCCATATCTAGATTACGTCCGTATGCTTTTTGACTGATTAATTGATAACGATGTCCGTTAGCTTGACCTTCTACACCAGCGCCAGAAATAACATCAATCGAATCAAAACTTACTGGACGTATCCCTTGCTGTTCTGCGTAACTGATAATTGACTGAGCGATAGGATGACTAGATCCGCCTTCGATACCTGCCAATAAGGCAACAATTTCATCTTTCGTATATTTATCATTAAAGAGTTCAACATCTAGTACTTTAAACTCACCAGTCGTTAAAGTTCCCGTTTTATCTAAAACCATAACATCTGCATTTGTAGTCAACTCCAAAGCTTCGCGGTCTTTCACTAATAATCCACGACTGGCCCCTAAGCTGGTACTACGTGCGGTAACCAATGGAATAGCCAGACCCAGCGCATGCGGACAAGCAATAACTAATGTGGTGACTGTAAAAATAACTGCCGTTGGTACATCAGCGATAATCATCCATATAACAAGGGCAATAAGCGCTACAATAACCGCAATATAAAAGAGCCATCCTGCAACTTTTTGTGCAAGATTTTCTGCCCGAGATGGTTGGCTTTGAGCTTGACTGATTAATGTCTGAACCTGAGATATGAAGGACTTATCGCCCGTTTGTTGTATTTCTACATAGAGGACTCCGTCACCATTGGTTGATCCACCGATAACTTCATCTCCGGGATTTTTTTCAATTGGTTTCGATTCCCCAGTCAAAAGTGCTTCGTTAACACGTGATTCGCCGCGCTGAATGGTTCCATCTGCTGGAACATTTTCTCCAGCTTGAACACGAATCAAATCGCCTACTTGCAAGTCAGCAACTGGACGTGTTTCAATTGAATCGTCTTCCAATACAACATGAGCATCTTTCGGCACCAACTCAGCCAATGCTTTTTGTGCATCTCCTGCTTCTCCAACAGCTTTCATCTCAATCCAGTGACCTAACAACATGATTAATATTAATGAAGAAAATTCAAAGAAAAAGTCCATCACATGTTCACCAGTCACATATCTAGCAATGACTGCATAAACACTGTAAAAGTAGGATACAGAGATACCAAGAGTGACAAGAGCCATCATTCCAGGAGCTTTTTCTTTAAACTCATCTATTGCCCCCATATAGAAAGGTTTACCTCCATAAATGTACAAAATCGTAGAGAGAAGAACCACCAATATATCAGAATACTGAAATGTAAACTGAAATGGTAACGAAATCCCCATCATAGGCGATAAAATCATAATGATAATTCCCATAGGCAATGATTTTAAAAATATTTCCTTGAAATCTCCATGGTGGTGATGATCGTGCCCGCCATGCCCACTGTGGTCATGACCAGCATGATGATCGTGATGCCCCCCGTGATGTTCCATTTCATTATGGTCGTGTTTTGAGTGATTCATATCGACGTGATTATGATGACTATGTGACGAATGTTTTTTGTTATTACTCATTTTTAATTCCTCCTCGTATAGATTAGAGACTGATTTTAAAGTTTTAGAACCTTCTCATCTAACACTGCATAGAATTGTAATGAAAAGGGTTCTATACTTTATCTCTATCTACTATCCATGAATAAATGGTATTCGTACTTTATGCACTTAATACTGAATAGTTAGTTTCTGCTAAAGCAGCATTAAGCGTTTCGGTATCAATCTCTGTTTGACTTTCAAGTACTGCTTTTTTAGTCGCTAAATCAACCTCTACAGATTCAACCCCTTCAATAGCTGAAAATTTTTCTTGCACTGTATTGGCACAACCTGCACATTTTACGCCATCTAATAAGACTTCTTTTTTCATTATTCTATTCCCCTTTTTATTTTTTTATCTTCTCCTATTATTAGAATAGGAAGAAGTTTAAATCCCAGATAAGCTACGTGTTTTCTAAACAACTGCTGGTTTGAATCGTCTTAACCGTAAAGCATTGAGCAAGACCGATACGGAACTGAAACTCATGGCGACTGCCGCAAACATTGGACTCATCAATGGTCCGCCAAAAATATACAAGAGACCCATCGCAACTGGAATACCTACAAGGTTGTAAGCAAAAGCCCAGAACAAGTTTTGTTTAATGTTTCGTAGCGTTGCATGACTTAAATCAATCGCAGTCAATACAGCGGTTAAATCATTACGCATAAGGACAATATCAGCCGATTCAATCGCCACGTCTGTACCTGATCCAACTGCAATACCGATATCTGCTTGAGCTAATGCGGGTGCATCGTTAATGCCGTCCCCAACCATCGCTACCTTCTTGCCTGTTTCTTGTAGTTTTTTGACTTCTTCTGCTTTATCTTCAGGTAATACTTCACTTAATACATGGTCAATACCCACCTGCTTAGCAATTGCTTTGGCTGTACGTTTGTTATCTCCAGTAATCATGATTACTTCAACACCGCGTCTTCTAAGTTCTTTAACAGCCTTCATACTATTTTCCTTGAGTGTGTCAGCTACTGCGATAATTCCAGCTAGTTCTCCATCAACAGAGAGATACATCGGTGTTTTTCCTTCGTCTGCTAAACGATCGGATTCTTTTTCCATGCTTGATAAATCAATCTTTTGCTCTAGCATCAGTTTACGGTTTCCAATGTACATATCTTTGCCCTCAATTTCAACTCGAATCCCGTGTCCAGGAATCGCTTCAAAATGATCTGGTTTAGCTAATGTCATGTTCTCTTCTTTTGATTTCTGTACGATGGCTTCGCCTAATGGGTGTTCAGAACCTGTTTCACCGGAAGCTGCATAATATAAAAGATTTTCTTTAGTAATAAGAGGAGTTACCAAAATATCCGTCACGATAGGTTTACCTTCTGTCAGTGTCCCTGTTTTATCAAATACAATCGTGTCTAAATTATGAGTGGTTTCTAACGCCACACCACTTTTTATCAACACACCATGCTCTGCCCCTTTTCCGGTTCCAACCATAATACTTGTTGGAGTCGCCAAACCTAAGGCACATGGACAAGCAATGACAAGGGTTGTTATGATAACGGATAAAGCAAATATTCCAGATTGACCTGCAATTAACCAAGCAATCCCTGCTAAAACGGCTAATGCTATAACAATCGGTACGAAATATCCGGTAATGATATCGGCCATTCGAGCAATGGGTGCTTTAGACCCTTGAGCATCTTCTACTAATTTTATGATTTGAGATAGAGTTGTATCACTTCCCACTCGAGTCGCGCGGTAATCAATGGAACCATTTTTATTGATACTAGCCCCAATAACCTCGTCTCCACTTTCCTTTTCCACGGGGATACTTTCTCCTGTCAGCATTGATTCATCGACTGAAGTGCGTCCCTCAACAACAACACCATCTACAGGCATACTTTCTCCCGGACGAACTCGAATAACATCTCCTAAAGCGACTTCGTCCACAGTAATCTCTTGTTCCACACCATTACGTATCACTCGAGCTGTTTTAGGAGCCAAGTTGACTAATTTTTCAATCGCTGAGGACATTTGCCCCTTTGATCGCTCTTCTAAAAATAACCCTAACGTATGAAGAGTTAAGATAACTCCAGTCACTTCATAGTAAAGTAAATCTGAAAAGTTCCCGTAACCTAAGCCAGTCCCGATCGTCGCTGCCAGACTGTATACAAAAGCGGCCGCGGTACCAAGGGCAATCAGGGAATCCATATTTGGGTGACCTTTAAATAAGGTTTTGAATCCCTTCTGGAAATATTCCCAGCTCACTACCATTATCGGCAAAGTCAGAATAAGTTGTAAAAGAGAAAAATTAAATGCATTTATCATTGGGTCAACGATATTTGGTAGAGGCATACCGACCATTGGACCCATGGATATAATTAGTAAAGGGATTGTAAATATAATGGATATCCCAAAACGATTTGAAAGTTGCTTCATTCTTTTTTCTTTTTTCTCACGCTTCTCTGCTCGTGAATTATCTTGAGTCTCAGTTGTTTCTAATACTGCTGCATAACCACTATTGGATACAGCACCAGTCACATCAGATACTGAAATTGCTGACGGGTTATAAGAAACTTGCATTTTTTCTGTCGCTAAATTGACTGAAGCTTTATCTACGCCCGACAACTTTCCGACAGCTTTTTCAATTGTCTGTGCACAGGATGCACAGGTCATCCCTTCAATTGCAAAGGTTTGCGTCGTTCCTTCCTGGGTGACCATTTCATACCCTGAATTATCCACTGCTTTTTGTAGATTTTCTACCGAAAAAGTTGGTTCATCGTACTCTATACTTAACTTCTCTGTTGCTAGGTTTACGGAAGCCTGTGTGACCCCACGAACCTTTTTTGCTGCTTTTTCTACTGTCTGTGCACAAGACGCACAGGTCATACCTTCTATGGCAAATGATTTATTCTCCAATTTTTTCGCTCCTTATTCTCCATGATGATGTAAATGGCAATCGCATTGCCCTTCTGCACACTGACAATCAACTTCTTCTACTGCGAAAGCTTTTTTCATCTCTAATATTTCTTCTAGCCGTTGGATATCATCGAAACTTAAAGTATGATCCTTAATGATACTCTCTATTACATTCCCGACATTCTTCCGACAAATACGATCGAAAATATCGTTTGTAAAACTTCTTACCGATTCTTTCTCTTCGATATTTGCCGAATAAATATATTTTCTACCTTCTTGCTCTGTATTCAGTGCGCCTTT
>DAIOTD010000070.1:4575-6812 GCA_036752205.1 Atopostipes sp. | reverse complement strand
ATGGAGTTGAGGGGAGTCGAACCCCTGTCCAGACATATCGACACCTTAATATCTACGCTCATAGTTATATTATTTAGGGTGTTCGCTTCACACTAGCCATATAACAGGCGTCGTGTTTCGCTAGTCTGATTAGTCTCTTCATCATTCTCCAGACGGAAGAAATCAGCGTATCCCACTTCTAATTTGAGACCCTAGCTAGTCACATGGGCGATGCTAGTTCGGATCGCTTTTAGGCAGCTATTAAGCTGCTAAAGCAAAATTATTTTCTGTTTTGTCAGTTAATTTTAACTGGTAACGTTGTTATGCAGCCGTAACCTGCAAAGCGCAATCAAAGCTCAACCTATGTCTGTCGAATCCAGAACAACCCCAAATTCGTATTAGGTCTCTCTCGAGCCTCACTTATAATAACATGTGTTCGCGTAAAAGTCAACATTCCGGCACTTCGTATCCTTAACTTGAGGTTTAAAATTTTCTAAGATATATATTCTAAATCCAAAAACCTCCCCTTAAAAAAGATCTTTTAAGAGGAGGCTATCATCAAATATAATTAATGATTTATTTTACGTTGTTTAATGCTTTTTCTGTTGCTGCTACGAAGCCATCTATTGTAATAGTTGCTCCAGTAACTAAATCTGCATCCGTTGCTTTACCTGTTTCATCTAATTCAATATTATTGATTGCATCCGCATCTTTACCAACAAGGTATTCGTCATAAGCTTGAGCTTGTTCGTCCCATTCTTTACCAATGCCAGCCGATTCAGAAGCAGCCTTCATATTATAGTCAGGACCTAAAGTCTTTTTAGTTGTACCAGCTGCATATTCACCATCTAATAGACCGTCTGGAGTGAATGACACTGCATTTTGTGCAACGTCTGTTTGCGATGCGACAACTTCATTGTCCGCGTTTAAACCAACAAGAGCAATGTTATCTTCAAATTGTACTGTTGCGCCCTTTTCACCTTCAGCATCTTTTGTATTATGGCCTAAGATTGTGTTTACACCTAATCCAATAGATTCTACACCTTCAGCATCAACTGCATTTTCCCATGCCTTTGCTACAGCACTTTGATAACTACTAATTTTTAAAGTAGCACCTGTTAAAACATCAGCGTCAGTTGGGAAAGTATCTTCATCTACTTCAATACCCATCACTTCATCAGCTGTCATTCCTACAAAGTATTCTTCTAAGAACTCAATTTGTTCGTCCCATTCTTTGTCAATTCCAGAAGCTGGTTTCATATTGTAATCTGGACCTAATTCTTTTTTCGTCTTGAATCCTTCAGGTGCTTCTACAACGCCTTCATTGACTGGAACTTTATTTTGTGCAGTGTCGATGATTACTTTTACGATTTTTCCTTCTGCGTCAAATGCTACCCCAGCGATCGTTGCGTCTGATTGTGCATTAGCACCTTTCTCGTCAGCTGAAGAAGAAGCTAAGTTTACGGTTACTCCTAAACCGATTTTAGCGATTTCTCCTGTTTCAACCTTACTTTCAGTGCCAGTTTCTTCAACAACTTCCTCACCATCAACTACTTTTTCTGTGTTTGTGTCTTCATTACCAGCACAAGCAGTAAGTGTTAATCCCGTTACCAGTGCTAATAAAAAAGCTGAATATTTTTTATTCATGTCGTCCTCCTGATATTTTGTATGTATTTTTATCACAAATACATTGTAACATAATTCGCTATAAAAAAGAATAGTATTTTCTCTATTTTCTTATTGCTTAAATGTAAAACCCTTTTAATATTACATCTTATGCTTTTATTCCTTAACTTTTACGTTTTAAAGCAAAAACACTCATAACAAAACTTGTTTTATGTGAATAAGTGAACCTTCTAAAAGGGTTGTTTAAACAGCGATTGATTATATCTGAGCATTAAAAATGAAAAAAACTAAAACGATACTAAATACAAATCTCTTCAATTTATATGTGTCTAAAAGCAGGTATTAAGTTTATAATATGTTTTTATTGAATTGTTTTAATACTTCTTCCCTATTCTCATTTTCAAAATAATTCGTTTAACTGCTAAACTTTACCCTAATTTTTAATTTTTTTTACAAAAGCTATGATATACTAAATAGTAAAATAGAAAGATAGAAAGGATGAGAACTATGGAAGAACGTAAAAATAAACAAAAGATTATTTTAATTGGGGACGGAGCAGTAGGTTCAAGTTATGCTTTTGCTTTGGTTAACCAAAATATCGGGCAGGAGTTAGGTATTATCGATGTGAATAA
>DAIOTD010000070.1:0-4475 GCA_036752205.1 Atopostipes sp. | reverse complement strand
ATTCCTTTAAATGATTCTGAAAAGGCGAAAATGAAACATTCTGTCGATACGATTCGAACACATTTAAATGAAGTCTTAGAAAATAATCCTGATTTAAAATTTGATTAATACTTAAACATGTTGAACTAAAAAAGACCACCTATTCATATTTCAGAATAGGTGGTCTTCTCTTTTAACTGTATCGGTCTTTTAATGCACGTTGGATATCACGTTTTTGGTCTTTTTGTTTGAGGGATTCTCGTTTATCGTATTTCTTCTTCCCTTTTCCTAGACCGATTAATACTTTTGCGACACCATTCTTAATATACACTTTCAGCGGAATTAAAGCATGTCCGGCTTCATTTGAAAAACCAATTAAACGATTTAATTCTTGTCGTTTTAATAAGAGTTTTCGTGTACGAAGAGGATCGTGGTTAAACTGATTCCCTTCCTTGAAAGCTGCTATATGCACATTATATAACCATAACTCATCGCCTCGAAAGCCTGCAAAACCATCTGCAAGACTAATCTGTCCTCGACGGATTGATTTAATCTCGGTACCTTTTAAAACGATTCCTGCTTCGACCGTTTCTAAGATTGAATAGTTATGACTCGCTTTTCGGTTTTGAGCGATTGTCGGGTTTTGATGTTTTTGTTTAGACAATACACTCACCTTCCAATTCTAGTCTTTTTTACGTTTATTTCTACGTTGCTTGCGACGTTTTTTACGTGTTTTGTCCGCATCACGTTTACGGATTTCAAATTCCGGTTTCTTACCATTTTTCTTTTGATCATTTTGCCCTTTTTTACCTTTTTTAGGCTGTCTACGATCATTTGGTTTCTTTGGCGTTTTTTTCTTAGACTGCTTCTCTTCAACTATTTCAAAGTCGATGTTATATTCGTCTATGTCCACGTTCGCCAATTTCACACGTAGCTCTTGACCAATTCGGAACTGACGTCCTGTTCGTTTACCTACGAGTATCATACCACGTTCGTTATACTCATAGTAGTCATCTTTCATGACCGACATGTGAACGAGACCTTCAACAGCCTCTAACACTTGTACGAACATACCAAAGTTCGTGATCGAAACGATTTTCCCATCAAACTCTTGTCCAACTTTATCTAGCATATATTCTGCCATCTTCAAGTCTTCTACTTCACGTTCGGCATCAATGGCACGACGTTCAGCTTGAGATGTATTCTCTGCGATTTCTGGTAATTCTTTCTCCCAGTAACGAATATCCTTCTGACTTGTACCGACTTCATCATAGTAATGGATCAGACGGTGTAAAGTTAAGTCTGGGTAACGACGAATCGGCGCTGTGAAATGCGAGTAAAATTCTGTCGCTAGTCCATAGTGTCCTAGTGGGTTCACATCATAACGCGCTTTTTGCATCGATCGTAACATTAGCATATTCACAACTTGCTCGTATGTTTCACCAGAGACTTCATCTAAAATACCTTGTAAGGTTTTCGGTGTAATATTACCCTTTGTCCCTTTCACACGAACGCCTAAAGCCGTAGCGAATTCTACAAAGTTTTGCATCTTCGATTCATCTGGCTGCTCATGTACACGGTATAAGATCGGTAAGTCTGCTCTTGAATAGTGTTCTGAAACCGTTTCGTTTGCAGCTAACATGAATGATTCAATCATGCGCTCACCGATTCCACGTTCTTCTAATTCAATTGAGACTGGGATTCCATCTTCCCCCATATTGAAGCGCACTTCGTTAGAATCAAACGATAATGCTCCATTACGAGTACGTTTCTCTTCTAATATCTTGTGTAGTTCGTTCATTGTACGGAACATGTCGACTAAGTCAGCATGTTTTTCAATCAGTGCTGGATCTTCATCATCAAGTATGCGATTCACGTCTGTATAAGTCATACGACGATAAGATTTCATGATACTTGGGAAAATTTCATAATCAACAACGTCTCCGCGTCGATTAATTTCCATTTCAGCACTGAGGGTTAAACGGTCTACGTTTTCGTGTAGTGAACAAATACCATTTGATAATTTTTGCGGTAACATCGGAATCACTCGGTCAATTAAGTACGAGCTCGTCCCACGTTCATATGCTTCTTTATCAATGGCTGTTCCTTGTTGAACATAATGAGCGACGTCCGCTATATGCACACCTAATAAGTAGTTGCCGTTTTCTAGCTTTTTAATATTAATGGCATCGTCTAAGTCTTTCGCGTCTTCTCCATCAATCGTTACTAGGATATCGTCACGTAAGTCTCTGCGCCCTTCGATTTCTTCTGGTAATACTTCATCCGGAATGGCATCTAATTCCTCAAATACTTCATCAGGGAATTCTGGCTGGATACCATGTTTATAGGCAATTGATAAAATATCAATCCCTGGATCGTCCCGGTGTCCAATAATTTTCTGAACGATTCCGATTAAGTCTTCATCTTTGTAGCGTGGGAATTGTGTAATTTCAACTAACACAATTTGTCCATCAACTGGACGCACACCACTTACTCCGATTTGTACCGTTAGACGTTTTAACTTACGCTCTTGTGGGTAGACGTATCCGTATAGATTCATCTCTTTCACTTCGTCATCTTTGTATGCGTGGAATTCACCTACAATGGTTGATACCCCACGTTCCACGACTTCTACGATTTCACCTTCAGCTGAACGATCATTCCAAGGTTCAGCTTCTTTTGTGATATCAATACGTACCGTATCACCATCTAACGCTGTGTTTGTTTTATCGGGTGAAATGAAAACATCCTTGTCAAAATCAGGAATATCGACAAATCCGAACCCTCTCTCGGAACCACTGAAGTGGCCGATAAACGTTTGCTCCGGTTGTAATAATTTAAATTTCCCATCATTTGTTAGGAAGACTTGCTTATCACGTTCGAGTGCAGCCAGTGCTTTAACTACTTCTTTGAAGTCGTTTGCTTTGTTATGTCCTAAGGCATCACTAATATCGTTAACGTTATAGCTGTCTTTACCTTGGTCTTCCATGAATTGAATAACTGTTTCTTTTAATTGTTTATTATCTTGGGTCATTTCTAACCTCCATTCTACTTACATATTTTCAGTAAGTTCTCTCCTAAGCATTTTCATTTAAAAATGCGATTAAATCTTCTTGTGTTTCTTTGCCAGCACGGCCTGTTGTAATGACATGCGGTGCGTTGTCATACCAATGGAAATCGATCGTTGCATTCGTTAATGCATCTCTAAATTCATTGGCGATTTCAGGGTTTATCATTTCATCTTGACCACCTTGAGCAATGAATACTGGGATATCGACCGCTGAGTACTCAGGCTCCAGGGTTAATAAATGTTCATTGATACCCGTAAGAACTTTGTCTAGCTTGGCTAAAACTTCTTCCTTACGACTATTAATAGCTTCTTCCGACTCACCTAATTTTTTCTTTTTAAACTTGTACCACATCCAGAAGTTTTCTGGAACCTTGCTCTTAAATCGAGCAATAACAGGTGACGAAAAAGTTCCATAGCTTTTAACCGGGTTATTTAACATCATATCCGTCGCAATAATACCACCTAATGAAAGACCAAATACAGATATATCCGTATACCCATCTTCAACGAGTGTCTGATAAGCTTCTTGGCCATTCTTAATCCAATCATTGATTCCGTATTTTAATAACTCATCCGGATCATCTTCACCGTGCCCGTCTAGTGTTGGCATTAATACTGTATAATTCTCTCTTTCCAGCGCTCTTCCTACACTCGATACATCTGTAGGTGTTCCAGTGAACGCATGAAATAAGATAACTGCTTTTGGTCCATTTTGTTTATACGTACGTTTAATCATCTTTATAATTCACCTCATAATATTTCTACTATCTCATTTTACAACAGATGAAGAAGCAGTACTACTTATTCGTTTATGCATCTTCACAAAAAAACCTACCTGCCGAATTTAGAGGAAGAAGAAGTTTACAAAATGGATCTTCATTCCATTCAATCGCAACAGATAGGTTTATCATTTTATTGGTTTAAAATTAGATATATCGTAATACTAAAGCAATAACTATAAATAATGTTAAGCATGCAACCGTTAACTTCAATAAGAAGGCTTCAAATCCTCTAGCTTTTGTTTGAGTGAATAATTCACTACCACCCATAAAAGCATTGGAAGAGCTTTGTGTTTTAGTTGGTTGAATCGCAATAACGAATATTGAAAAGATTGATAAAATAACCATTACGTTCGTAAAAATATCGTACATTTGATTGACCCCTCTCTGAAATCTTCACTCTCTATGATAACATAAAAAATTGTAAAATCGAATATTTTCTGTGATTTTATTCGTTTAATTTCGATTAAGTAAACAAAAAAGATGTTAATGAACAAAAAACATTCATTAACACCTGTTATTCATGCTTATTGTCATTCATTTCTTAATGGTTTTCACTGAATTCCAGCAAAACTTTCATTTTGAAGGAATAAAAAAACTCCGCAAGCAGGGATCGAACCTGCGACAGCATGATTAACAGTCATGTG
>DAIOTD010000069.1:0-6978 GCA_036752205.1 Atopostipes sp. | reverse complement strand
GACTCAACATCTTCTGAGTTTGAGTGAATCGTCACGATTGTGTCGCCCACTGATACTTTGTCACCAATCTTTTTGTGTAACATTAATCCTGCTGCTAAGTCGAGTACGCTGTCTTTAGTTGCACGACCTGCACCAAGTAACATTCCTGCAATTCCTAATTCTTCTGCATCGATTTCAGCAATATAGCCATCTTGATCTGCTTTGACTTCAATTTGGTATTTCGCTTGCGGAAGCATATCCGGGTTATCGACAACAGCTGGGTTTCCACCTTGCGCTTCGATAAATACTTTAAACTTCTCTAACGCTTTACCATTTTTAATATTTTCTTCTAACATTTTACGTGCATCTTCTAAACTTTCACCTACGCCACCTAAGTAAGCCATTTGACTACCTAAAACGAGTGATAGTTCCGTTAAATCTTCTGGTCCCTCACCTCTTAGGGTGTCGATTGCTTCTTTCACTTCTAAAGCATTCCCAATCGCGACTCCTAGTGGTTGACTCATATCAGAGATAACAGCCATTGTATTACGGCCTACATTATTTCCAATGTCAACCATTGTACGAGCTAAGTCTTCTGCTTCTGCAATGCTCTTCATAAATGCTCCTGTACCAACTTTAACATCTAGTACAATTGCTTCTGCTCCGGACGCGATTTTTTTACTCATAATTGAGCTTGCGATTAGCGGAATCGATCCAACTGTACTCGTAACATCACGCAATGCATAAATTTTCTTGTCTGCTGGTGTTAAATTACCCGTTTGACCGATTACAGCGAGTTTGTTTTTATTCACATAGTCCATAAATTCGTCTTCTGTAATTTCAACGTGGAACCCTTCAATAGACTCTAGCTTATCAATTGTCCCACCTGTATGACCTAATCCACGACCACTCATTTTTGCTACTGGAACGCCAACGCTGGCTACTAAAGGTGCTAATACAAGCGTTGTCGTATCGCCAACTCCCCCTGTAGAATGTTTATCGACTTTAATACCTTCGATTGCAGATAAGTCAATCTGGTCACCAGACTCGACCATTGCCATTGTCATTTCTGATAGTTCTTCTTTTGTCATACCATTATAAAAAACTGCCATTAGCATGGCACTCATTTGATAATCTGGTACTTCGCCAGAAGTGAAGCCGTCAATCATCCAGCGAACCTCTTCTGCAGTTAGCTCTTCTTTTTCTTGTTTCTTCTCAATTAAATCGACCATACGTACCATTGTATCTCCCCTTTTTGTCTTCTTTATTATTTATACGAATCGTTCTGTTACTTCTCCACTGTCACTACCGATGATGACATGATCCACCATATCGATAAATAACCCGTGGTCGACAACTCCGACTTCGCTTTTTAGTTCTTTTGCTAATGCTTTTGGATCTTCAATTTTTTCTAAGTGCAGGTCTACGATTATATTTCCAGCATCTGTTATAAATTTACTTCCATCTTCGACCATGCGATAAGATGGGTTATAGCCTTTTTGTTTAAATTTTTCAAATACATGTTCACTACCAAACGGTATAAGTTCTACTGGAAGTGGAAATGCTCCTAAGTGATCAACCATTTTTGAGTCGTCTGCAATCCAGATAATTTTCTTCGTGTTAATAGCGACGATTTTCTCATACAGTAAAGCACCACCGCCACCTTTGATTCCTTGGAAGTCATATGTAATTTCATCTGCACCATCAATCGTTACATCAACTTCATCCACTTCTTCGAGCTCTACAACATTTAAACCTAATTCAACAGCTAGTTTTGTAGTCACGTTAGAAGTCGATACACAAGTAAGGGATAGATTTTCTTCTTTTACTCGCTTTGCTAGAGCCTCAACCATGTATGTAGCTGTCGAACCCGTACCTAATCCTACGATTGTGTTGTCTTCTATATATGTAGCTGCTTTTTCACCAACTAATTTCTTTTGATTCATCTGTAACTCCTACCTTTCGCAAACGCTCTCATTTTCTTTAAATAGTATACCAGATTTCATTAATTTAGTGAAATTAATATCAAGTTATTTTTGTCTTTTTTACATATATTATGCAAAAAAGTAGCCGGCTATGTTGAGCAGGCTACTTGCTAATTACTTCATTTTAAATTCTAAGAAAATATCGTTGTATATTCCAATATATTCAAGGCCGAGATTTTCGTATATTTCTAATTCTTCCACGTCTTCTAAATCTGGATAGAATTGCGCATCACTAACGACTTCTTCATCAATGTATTCTTCTATCGCCGTTAAGTTTGGTGAACTATAACCAATGTACTCGGCGTTAATGGCGGCATTTTCTGGACGTAACATAAATGAGATAAATGCATGTGCGCCGTCTAAATTTTGAGCAGTTTTTGGAATAACAATATTATCAAACCATAAGTTTGACCCTTCCTCTGGTAACACATAATGTAGGTTTTCGTTTTCCCACATCATATCTGCAGCTTCTCCTGAGAAAGTAACAGCAATCGGTGCTTCCTCTTGAATCATGTACATTTTAATTTCATCTGCAACAATCGCTTTAACGTTCGGTGCGAGTTCACTTAGTTTTGCTTCAGCCTCATCTAATTCCTCTTGGTTTTTCGAATTTAACGAATAACCCAAGCTTTGAAGGGTTAAGCCCATAATTTCACGCGCGCCATCAATCAACATTAAGCGGTCACTGTAATTTTTATTCCACAAATCATCCCATGAGGTAATCGAATCTTCTTCGATTAATTGATCATTATAAATAATCCCAAGTGTTCCCCAGAAATAAGGAACAGAATATTGATTACCTGGATCAAAAGCTAAGTCAAGAAATTCAGGTACTAAATGCTCCATGCCATCTATTTTAGTATAGTCTAATGGGTGCAGTAACTCTTCTTCAATCATTCGCTCAATCATATACTCACTTGGTACGACGATATCATACTTCGTACCACCTTGTTGAACTTTCGTATACATCGCTTCGTTCGAATCAAAGGTTTCATAAACCACCTTTAAGCCAGCCTCTTCTTCAAAGGCCGATATTAAATCCGGGTCGATATAGTCACCCCAGTTATAAATAGTGAGTGTATCGGAGGTTGCTGCGCCACTTGAATGATTTAAGTAAGTGTCCACACCGAATAAAAGTAAAATGAAGGCTAAGATGAGTCCAACAAATTGTAGTAATCGTTTCATTATTCAGCCACCACTCTCTTCACTTTTTTTACGCGTTTGCTGTAGGTCGATAGAGAATAATATCCAAGTACAAGCAATAGAGACGAGATAAATAAAAGTGCACTCAAAGCATTAATTTCCAGGCTCACTCCACGTCTGGCTCGTGAATAGATTTCCACTGCTAATGTGGTAAAACCATTCCCAGTCACAAAGAAAGTGACCGCAAAATCATCCAAGGAATAGGTGAAAGCCATAAAAAATCCAGCTAAAATTCCAGGAATAATATTTGGTAAAATAACATGTCCTAAAGTTTGGTACCAATTGGCTCCTAAATCTTCTGCCGCTTTCAGCATGGATGGATTCAGTTCTTCTAAGCTTGGTAAGACCATAAGCACAACAATTGGAATACTGAAAGCTATATGGGCTAATAGAACCGATACAAAACCAAGTTGGAAACCAACAATTGTAAAAAGCAGTAAAAAACTTGACCCAATAATAACGTCTGGTGATACAAGTAAAATATTATTAGCATTTAATAACCATTCTTGTGTTTTGAAATTCTTTACGTAGTAAATACCAATCGCCCCTAACGTGCCAATCACTGTTGAAATAAGGGATGATAGCAAGGCTAAAATCAGCGTTTGAATCACAATTTGAATTAGACGATTATCTTGTAGAACCGTTGAATAATGTTCTAACGTGAAACCTGTAAAGTTATTCATTGTGCCCCCTTCGTTAAAAGAGAAGAAAATCAAATAAAAGATGGGCACATATAATAAAACAAATACAAAAAATAGATAGATTTTTGACCAGTTCGTTTTTTTAGTCATTAACGGCCACCTCTTTTTCGAGTACGTGAGTTATTGGTTAATTTCATGACGATGAACATTAAAATGACCAATACAATCCCAATCGTTGAGCCCATACCCCAATTTTGTGTCACTAAGAAATGTTGTTCAATCGCTGTCCCCAATGTTACAACGCGGTTTCCACCAATTAAACGAGTTAACATGAATAACGATAGCGATGGAATAAAAACAGCTTGGATACCACTTCGAACCCCATTCATGGATAAGGGAATAATAACATGACGCATTGTTTTCCAAGCATTAGCTCCTAGATCATGACTTGCTTTTATTAAAGATGCATCGATCTCATCGATCGCATTCATAATGGGCATCATCATAAACGGTAACTCAATATACGTCGCTACTAAAATAAAACTAAAGTTCGTGAATAATATTTGCTGACGCCCAATCCCTATAGCTTCTAGGTATTCGTTTACTGGACCCGATTGGCTTAAGATTCCGATAAAGGCATAAGCTTTTAGTAAAATGTTAATCCAAGTTGGTAAAATTAATAACATACGCCATAACTCTTTATGTTCTGTTTTTGTTAAAACATAAGCAGCTGGGTAACTAACGAGTAAAGTCACCAATGTGATTAATCCTGCAAAAACAAAGGATTGAATGGTCATTTTTAAATAAGTTGCTGACGTAAAATAGGTAACGATATTTGCGATTGTAAATTGCCCATCAATATTTAAAAGTGATTGATAAATCAATAATAATAGTGGAGCAAATACAAATAACGCTAACCATAAAACATATGGAAACATCATCGTCGATGGTTTAGATTGTTTATTCATGCTTATCCCTCCAACGATTCTGTATAGGTATCAAGACGTTTGTAGAAGTCTCGTTCAGATTCTTGTTTACGCATGATATGGATGCTTTCTTTATCAAAGTCTAAGCCAACTGTTGATCCTTCTTTGGCCTTTTTCGTTGAATGGACCATCCACTCATTACCTTCTTGATCATATAAAATGATTTCATAATGTACCCCACGGAATAATTGCGTATCGACTTTCGCGACAAATTTCCCTTTATCTGCTGATGTAATTTCTAAATCTTCTGGTCGAATCACCACATCAATGGTTTCACTTGTTGGAATTCCCCCATCAATACAGTCAAACTCGTAACCCGCAAACGCAACGCGGTAGTCTTCTACCATGTGGCCTTCTACAATATTACTCTCCCCAATAAAGTCCGCAACGTAGCGGTTTAACGGTTCGTCATAAATATCATTTGGTGTCCCTTTTTGAACAATCATGCCATCTTTCATGACGAAAATTTCATCACTCATCGCTAGGGCTTCTTCTTGATCATGTGTAACAAATAAAAACGTAATGCCTAGACGTTTTTGTAACTCACTTAATTCATACTGCATATCTGTTCTTAATTTTAAGTCTAGAGCTGATAAAGGCTCATCTAATAATAAAACTTCCGGTTCATTTACTAGTGCTCTTGCAATAGCAACACGCTGTTTTTGTCCACCTGACATGCCGACAATTGAACGGTTTGCGAACTCTTTTAAACGCACCATCCCTAATGCTTCTTCAACTTTTGCTTTGATTTCAGCCTTGGGTGTTTTTTTCATTCGTAAACCAAATGCTACGTTATCAAAAACATTCATGTGCGGAAATAGCGCATAATCTTGAAAAACGGTATTTACTTTACGTTTATGTGCAGGAATCTCATTCACTTTTTTCCCATCGATTAAAACGTTACCCTCAGTTGCTTCTGTAAAGCCAGCTATAAGATTCAAGATAGTGGTTTTACCACAACCGGAAGGTCCCAACAGGGTATAAAACTTACCTTTTTCTAATTGGAAGGATACTTCCTTCAGTACAGTTGATTCATCATATTGTTTTCTGACTTTTTCAAAGGTCACAATCGTTTCTGTCAATTTCTTCACCTCAGTGTATTTATAATTAAAAGCTCATCTCATTATATTTAAATATTCAAAAAACACAACCATTATTTACTTTTAATTCAATATTATTTTAACTTTCCTAGAAAGCGATTACTTTATTGGTTTATAGGGACCTATCAAGGATACAAAAAGACCCAGGAAATGTAGAACATTTCACTGAATCTTGTGGGATTAATTATTTAAATATTTTTTTAATGTCGCATGTAAAAACTCTGCCGATCCTGGCTCAATTTTATCGTAGTATGCTTTGAAGCGTGCATCTTCAATATACGTTTTACTTAGTTGTAAGTGGTTCTCTACATCGTAAAGTCCTTCTGGCCATGAGAACGACAGCCAAATTTTGTGAAGTGCTGCCACTTCTTGTGCGAGTTGACTTGTCGGGTCACCTTGTTTGGTTGCTTCTGCTAACTTCCTATTTAGCTCTGCTGTTAATTCTTCATGGTTATTCCAGTCATCACGTGACATGGATTGTAATTTTTCATTCGCTTTTGAAATAACGTCATCGCCATGTTTTTCACGCATCTCATCACCAAATTGCTTTTCATTTTCTTCAATCATGGTTTGTTTAAAGGCTTCAAACTTTTCTTTTTCTGACATTTTATGTCCTCCTTCTTTTTCTTGAAGTGACTTTTCTACTGTTAATATCAAGTTATCCAGTCGCTTCCTTTGGTTGGTCAGGTGAACAAGGTGACTTCTTAAAGCTACTTTCATATCGAAATCATCTGCCAGTAGAATCTTTTTAATGTCATCTAAGGGCAGCTCTAATTCTCTGTAAAATAAAATTTGCTGCAATAAATCGATTTCTGCCTGACCATAGATTCGATACCCACTAGAATTAATCCGATTTGGTTTTAACAAATCAATCTGATCATAGTACCGTAGTGTGCGTGCACTCACACCGGATAATCTCGCTAGTTGGCTAACTGTGTGTTCCATTTGCTCACCTCCATAATATTATATACCCTTACGTTACGTTAAGGTCAAGAAGAAATGAATAGAAAAAGACTGGTCTTCTCGAAAGAGAAAACCAGTCCTAATTATTTTATACTACTTCACCAATAATTCGTACTTCTGT
>DAIOTD010000068.1:0-7099 GCA_036752205.1 Atopostipes sp. | reverse complement strand
TCTTATATGCAATAAAAAACGACCTATGATAAGGTCGTCTTTCTTTCAATTTTATGCGCGTTCTTCCATTACTTTATTTAGGTTAACTCGTTTGTCTAAAATTATAATCACAGGAATCGTTACGAGCATTACGAGTGCAATACTTATTGCAAAACTACCGTATAGAGTCCAGAAGATAGCCATTTGTTCGGTCAACACACCAACCATCAATGCTAGTATAAAACTTGTTAGAGAAAAAACAGCTGAGTTAATGACTAATTTCTTTATCATAGAGTCGCTCTCTTTTATTATTAGTGAGACTAGCCAAATCGACACTATTGTATGTATTGTTCCAAAGATCACGTCAAATATTCCTAGTGACGATTGGGTATTTGCGATAGCTACTCCAAGAATTAGCCCAATAGAATATTTGCGGTTAATGACAGGTAAATGCGCAAACATTTCAGAGAGACGTAATTGAAGTGGGCCGTAAGATGGTAAGAATATTGTGATGACCACATAAATGGCTGCCAGCATGGCATTAACGGTTAATTGTCTAATTGATAGTTTCATGTCCAGTCCCCTTTAAACAGAAAAACCCTTCTCATATTAAGTAGGGTCTCTTTTTATGTATTAATTTATTGCTAAACTTACTCTAAGTGCCGTATCCACTTGCTTCATTAAGTCGGCATTTAGATGTGTTATTTTATCGGTTAATCGCTGTTTGTCGATTGTCCGAAGTTGTTCTAAGAGCACAACAGAATTTTCTGTTAACCCCTTATCTTTTCCAATTGCTACGTGAGTGGGTACCTTACTCTTACCAATTTTACTCGTAACAGCTGCTACAATAACTGTCGGGCTATATTTATTCCCGATGTTATTTTGTAAAATAAGTACTGGGCGTACTCCGCCTTGTTCAGAACCAACTACAGGTGACAAATCAGCATAATATACGTCTCCACGCTTCAACAAAAGCCTTGTCCCCCTATCTGTTGTAAATAAGAAAATCAATCTATATAATGTAAGGCCTCATGCTCGGATACTGCGAAAGCATTACTGATTTCTAAATTTAACTTACTCATTTCCATGTAACCATTCTTCATCTCTTCATATTCACGTATATATTTTTTTAAGGCATTTTCCATAATATAATTGACAATGACCTCTTCATTGTAATTATATTCTTCACTAACCGCTTTGATTACTTCATAAGAAACGGCATCTATTTCAACTTCGAATTTTTTAACTTCATCAGACATTTTACAGTGATCCTCCCAAAAATAGGTCGCTTTTTTATTCCACTTCATTCTAGCATACTGTCTATTAAGCGCAACAAGTCTTTCTATTTTTCTAAAATAACTTGTGCGATTGCATACGTCTTCGAATGTGAAATGGAAACATGAATGAATCCATTAAATAAAGCCGATTGCATAATTGGTTTGTTTTTTTCATCCGGTAAAACTTCGATATCTAAAAAGGATACGGTTTCTCCGATGCCGGTGCCCATCGCCTTAGCGAATGCTTCCTTTGCGGAAAAACGGCCCGCTAAAAACTCAATTTGACGGTGGTTAGACAACGTTTCATAACGATTGATTTCTTTCGTTGTTAAAATACGATTCACAAAATCCGGTTGTCGCTTGACCAAAGTATCAATACGATCTAATTCGACTAAATCAATCCCTATTCCTGCAATCATCTTTCCACCGCCTATCTGATTTTATTTTAGTGCATCCACAACAGCTAAAAGACCCGTACCATTACTTGATTTGAATAACACAGCGTCCCCTGCTTCTGTCGTTTCTTTTATAGCTTTAATCAAATGATCTTTTTCCCCTGTAAAATGGTGAACTTGTTCGTGCTCGTCGGCCACTTTATCATAGAGAGCTTTCATTTCATGACCATATAAATACACGGCCTTGAAACGAGATAAATCGATGCCATCTGCAATCTGTTCGTGATATTCTTTTGAGCGTTCACCTAACTCCAAAATATCGCCTAGCACGACTACTTTATCCCCATCGATTTCAACGTCTGCAAAGTATTCAAGTGCAGCGTGCATGGAAGTTGGACTGGCATTATATGCATCATTAAGCAAGCGAACATCATTTTCTCCATCAATCCACTCTAAGCGATTCTTGGTCATTTCAAGATGTTCGAGACCTTTTTTCGCTTCAGGTAATGAAATATCAAACTCTAGGCCTACTAACAATGCCATTAAAGCATTGTTGACATTGTATTTTCCTGGAACGGGAATCGTAATGGTTTCATCTTGAACTGTGAAAGTTGTCGTCGTTGCATCACCCGTTACATCCGTCGCAAATAAATCTGCTTGATCGTCCCAACCAAATGTCTGATTACGTAAGTTGGGATCAAACTGACTCTCGATAAGCTCTTCATCCGCTGGTCGGATAAATAAACCGCCGTCTTTTACCCCATCTAATATCGCTAACTTCTCTTGTGCGAGCTTTTTACGGGAACCATCAAATGCTTCAATGTGCGATTCACCTATCATGGTTATAACAGCTACATCCGGTTGTCCCATAGTCGAATGAATCGTAATCTCACCTGGATGACTCATCCCCATCTCTAAAACAAGGATTTCGGTGTCATTGGGCATGGATAAAATGGTTTTCGGTACCCCTAGCTGATTATTCTCATTCGCAGCTGTTTTATGTGTTTTAAATTTTGTGCTTAAGACTGCTGTGGTCATATCTTTCGTAGTCGTCTTACCGTTACTTCCCGTAATACCGACGACTTTCGGCTTCACGTTAGCCAAGTGCCATTTCGCAAATTTTTTATAGGCTTCTAATGTATCGTCGACTAAAACAAGCGGAAAATCTTTTGGTGCATCCGCGACATCTTCACTCCAAAATGCAGCGCCTGCTTCATTTTCAATCGCATTCTCGATAAAGTCATGCCCATTTCGCTCAGCAATAATCGGTACAAATAATGCCCCTTTTTCTAACGAGCGCGAATCCCCACTTACTCCGGTAATCATCCTATCGGGGTCAGATGCATGCACAAGTTTTCCCTGAACCGCTTCTGCGATATCTGATAACGTCCATTTCGTCATAATAGCCTCCCTAATTTCTACATCGATTTCATTTAATTAGCGTTGCTTACCGTAACGTTCCGTACGTCCTTCATGACGTGAAATGGCTAATTGAATCAATTCTTCAATAACGTCACCATAGGCTAATCCAGTTTCTTCCCATAGTTTAGGATACATACTAATTGGCGTGAATCCTGGGAAGGTATTAATTTCATTAATATAAATTTCAAAATTCTGCGTCACAAAGAAGTCCACACGGGATAAGCCACTACCATCAATCGCGATAAAAGCTTTCGTCGCATATTCTCTTAAAGTATTTGTGATATCTTTTGGCAAGTCAGCTGGTATTTCAAGCTTTACTTCATTATCAATATATTTTGAGTCGTAGTCATAGAACTGATCTTCTTTGACTAAAGCACCCACAACGGATGTATGCACATCTTCGTTTCCAAGCACGGCAACTTCTACTTCTGTAGCATTGACCCCTGCTTCGACTAATACACGGTGGTCGTATTCGAAAGCGTAATGAATCGCATCGTTTAATTGATGTTCATTAGTCACTTCTGAAATTCCTACACTCGAGCCTAAGTTAGCTGGCTTCACATATAATGGGAATGGTAAGTTCTCCATGATACGGTCTGCAACTTCTTCCGGACGCGCTGCCCAGTCTGCCGTTGTAACTGTTTCGTAAGGAACAATCGGAATGCCTGCATCTTTGAATAGAATTTTACTGATAATTTTATCCATTCCAGCTGCCGAAGCTAATACACCAGCTCCTACATAGGGAACATTTAGTGTTTCAAATAACCCTTGAACCGTTCCATCTTCTCCATTTGGCCCATGTAAGACCGGGAAAACTACGGATTTTTCTTCTTTAAACTCATTATAATCAAACGCTTCTCCTTGTACTTTTCGTAACTCAGATAACGTAGGAATGTCTTCTTTCGTATGGATAACTTGACCCTTTACCCACTCACCCTCTGGCGTAATATATACAGGTAAAACTTCGTAATATTCATAGTAGATTTCTTGTAAAATATGATAGGCAGAAATAATTGAGATGTCATGCTCCGCACTTTTTCCACCATATAATAAAAATATTTTCATGAGGAATTCTCCTTGTACTCTGTAGATTTTAGTAGACTCTATTTTAGCACATATTTTTGAAATGGAACACCTAAACAAAAAGAGCACTTTAGCTATTTGCTAAAGCACCCTCGCGTTTCCCTCTTATACGGTTTTTAGTTCCCAATCGACAATGTAATAATCGCCGTCTTCTGCTAAATAAAGCGGATAATTTGTCCGATAAATAGCCCCTTTTGGACTTTGTTCCAAGTACATAAAAAAACCTTTTGGATAAATCGATAACAACTTTGAGAAAACATTCGATTGATCAATAATGATTGTTTCTATTTCTTCATCAATATTAAACCAATCTGTTTGCAAATGAAAGTAGGCTCCGGGTGTGATGTGCGTCTCATATTTTAAGGATGATATTAGTCTTCTAGTCATTTTGTGAACTTCCTCTCAAGGTGTTTTGTTTAGTATACCATGAACGAGAAAGCCTGGGTACTATTTCATTGATACATTTTTTGGTTACGGAATCATTGTCACAATCCCATTCAGTTGGTAATTCTTCCCCTCTTGACGGGCTGAATGAAGTCTTTCATCTGTATAAGTTGATTGCGTGTTCACTTCAATATTCTCTGGACTCAAACCCGCTTTCAGAAGGAGTTGATAGTTTGCTTCAGACATATTTAATAAGTATTTTTCACCATGGGGTTTGAAATAAAGTTCCCGATTCTCTTCACCTGCAAAGGCTTCATAAACTTCTGCTCCCACTTCATAGTGCTCTTGGTCGATAGAGGGCCCTAAGTAAGCCACTATATTTTCTTTTTTACAGCCAAAGTCTTCTACCATTTGATGAATAGCTTCGTGTGAAATCTTTTGAACTGTACTACGCCAACCCGAGTGAACAGTGGCTTGAACTTTTTTTACTGGATCAAACAATACAACCGGCGTACAGTCCGCATATTTTATGAGGAGCGCGACTCCTGGCTGATTCGTGATGAGTCCATCCGTCTTATCAAAATGACGACCGATAATGAATGGTTCCCCATTTTCTCCATCCGCGTATGCAACGTTTTTCCCGTGAATTTGTGTTCCAGTATAGACTGTTTTAGCTTCAGACATGCCTGCCTCTTTTAGGAAACGTTCAACGTCTTCTTTAATCGAAACTTCTTGAGTCGCGGTGCGGAAATTATAGTCGCTACCCCCAATTTGATTGAGTAATCCATGTTTCCTTAGTAGTTTTGAATGCATCTCTCTACCTCCTAGCTAGCCTATTATAGCATGCTATTTTACCCCCTTCTATGAAATAAGGTCTTTACAACTACTCTTGTGATATGTAGAATATGGATTGTGAATAGATTAATAAAGAGGTGAATAGATGACGCTTCAAGAAGGCAGTCGTTCCGTCCGTATGATGGGAACGAAAATTGATTTAAGCGTTACAGTTTGTGAAAACCCTCAACTAGTTCTCGATACATTAGTTGAATTATTAAAAAAGTACGAACATCGTTTCAGTGCGAATGACGATGCTTCAGAATTGATGGCGATTAATCTCAGTGCAGGTGGGGATCCGGTTCAAGTCCATCCTGAGTTATTTGAATTAATTAAAATTGGTAAAGAACATAGCATGGCGGATGATAGTCTCTTAAATATCGCAATCGGTCCCCTAATTCAAACTTGGCGGATAGGTTTTGATGACGCGACAGTGCCAACCGCAGATGACATTAACGAGCAACTCGCTATTACAAATCCAGCGGACATTGAATTAGATGAGACGACCCATTCCGTTCGTTTAGTAAAACCGGGTATGAAGATTGACTTGGGGGCTTTGGCAAAAGGCTATATAGCCGATCGGATGATCGATTACTTAGAAAGTATTCAAGCGAAATCTGCCTTAATTAATTTAGGTGGGAACTTGGTCACATATGGTCCATCCTTAAAAAGACCGGATTTATTGTGGCGTATCGGTATTCAAAACCCAGATAAAACACGTGGCGAGTCACAAATCATTTTGAAAGTGCCGGATAAATCCGTGGTGACTTCTGGTATATACGAACGCCAATTAACTAGAAACGGCGAAACATTTCATCATATTTTTAATCCAAAAACAGGTTATCCTGTTGAAACAAATTTGGCGAGTTTAACGATTGTCTCAGACTTATCCGTTGATGGTGAAATTTGGACAACTCGTTTATTCGGACACGCACCAGACGAAATTCTAAAAACATTAAATACATTGCCTAATATTGATGGATTGATTATTTCACAACAAGGTGACATTCAATACTCAGATGGCCTTAAAAAATACTTGCTAAACTAAGGAGAATTCATACACATGACTAAAGAAGATTTAATGGCAACTGGAAAAATTGATACGACGATTGAAGGACTCGATATGTACGCACCAGATTGGGTTGAACAAGCTGCAGAGAAAGTGAATGCAGTCGAAGGCGATACGTATGTGAAGTTAAATCGAGGAGTTTTAACGGTTAATCAGATCGATGCTTTACTAGACTCTATGCCACTCGAGTTTTCATATATCGACGGAAACAACCAGTTCGTTTACTACAACAACGAGAAACCTGCTTCAGAGATGATTGCCCCAAGTAAGCCAGAAAGTGTCGGTCAACCTTTAGGGACACTACATCCTGAAATGATTACGACCATGGTACAAAAGATTGCAGCACAACTTCGAGCAGGCGAGTTAGATATTTTCCGCATTGGTCATCCACGTCGAAATGGCGAACAATATGTCACGCATAACTATAAACGCATTCAAGATAAAGACGGCAACTACATGGGGATCAACGAATATGTTCAAGACTTACAACCCCTTGTTGAATACTATTTAAAAGAAACCGGACAAAAATTAGTTGCTGACGAGCAAGCAGCGGCAAAACCAAAAATGCCACCCATTGATATCGATGCTTTTACAGGCGCATCAGAAAAAGTTGATGATACTACAGAAACTAAAGCAGACGCGATGTCACACGCAAC
>DAIOTD010000067.1:0-7306 GCA_036752205.1 Atopostipes sp. | reverse complement strand
TTTTTTATGTATTTATTTTTAAACGGTTATACATTCATGATATAATAAAAATGTTATATTGCAGAAGAGGTGAATGTATTGGAATACTGGCTTTTATTTGGATTGTTACTATTACTTGTATCATACTTATATATTCAAAATAATGTGTTTAAACTAACTACATATGATTTAAATTTACAAAATATGCATCCACAATTAAAAGGGAAAAAAGTGGTTTTTTTCTCAGACACGCATTTTCGTGCTCGTAATTCTCATACTTTTTTTGATCGTTTGTTAAGCGACATAGAATCACAAGAACCAGATCTCATATTATTTGGTGGGGATGTAGTCCATGCGAGTGCAAACGAATTAGGTGTAGAGCACGCCAAGGACTTTTTCTTTCAAATTGGGAAAATGGCACCTTGTTATGTGGTTTATGGGAATCATGATATTAAGAGTTCTCGGGTGAATGAATTAGATACCATTTTAAAAATCACAGGGGTTAATGTTCTAAAAAATGAAGCAACATGGATTTCATTTGGGCCGGCAAGCGCTGGTTTTTGGTTGATGGGCCTTGTAGAGCATGAATCATCCTTACAGATTAAAGAGGATGTTTTATCGAAAATTGAGATACCAATTGAAGACGTAAAAGCTCCCAAAATATTGTTAGCTCATCATCCTCAATATTTTGAGAAGTATTTAGTGAATGAGAAAAAGAGACCAGATCTAGTTTTATCAGGGCATGCTCATGGCGGACAAGTCATCTTGCCAATTATCGGGGGGCTATTTGCTCCGGGTCAAGGCATCAATCCTAGTTATGATTTTGGCCTTTTTACGAGTAAAAAATACCCAGCTAGTCGGTTGATTTTAACCAGAGGTGTTGGGAATTCAACGTTTCCATTTAGAGTGAATAATCGTCCAGAAATAGTCATCATAAAATTAATTTAGTATTTAGTCAGATTATAGGAACGGAACCCATAGCCATTAACGCTAGACAATAAATTATCTAAGCCGTATAATGAATATACATATAGGGACAAGTTTTAAAGCATTTACACTTTAATCATTACTAAAGACTGATATGCAATGGAGGGTGAAAGATATGGCAGATATTACCATAATGCTTGTGTGTTCTGCGGGTATGAGTACTTCTTTATTAGTATCAAAGATGCAAAAGTCGGCTGAATCCAAAGGACTAAAAGCTGAAATTTTTGCCAATTCTGCAAACGAAGCAGATAAAACATTACGATCTAAAGACGTAGATGTGCTACTTTTAGGACCACAAGTAAGGTTTATGAAATCACAATTCGAAAAAAAAGTGGTTGAAAAAAATATTCCAGTAGACGTAATAGATATGCGTGATTATGGAATGGTTAATGGCGAAAAAGTATTACAAACAGCACTTGATTTATTAGACAATGAATAATCGTTATAATTGGAGACGTACACATACAGAAAAGGGGATTTTAATGGTATATGAAGAGGGTAAATTATTAGAAATGGTCATGGAGTTAATTATGCATGGTGGGGATGCTAAGAGTAGTGCCCTTGAAGCAATTCAATCGGCAAAAAAAGGTGAATTTGATGAAGCAACTAATCTTTTAGCAGACTCTGAAGATGCAATTGAAAGAGCTCATAAATCACAAACTAAGTTATTAACAAAAGAAGCGAGTGGCGATACAATCGAGTTGTCTTTACTAATGATTCATGGTCAAGACCACTTAATGAATGCTATAACAACAAAAGACTTAGCTTTAGAAATCATTGATGTCTACCGTAAATTAGATGGACAAGATATCTTAGAAGAATTATAAAAAAAGAAAAACCACTTCAGAAACTGATAAAAATCAATTTCTGAAGTGGTTTTTATATTTTGTTTTGTGCATTAGACTTTTTTACGTCCCGAAATCATGTTAACGATGAATAAGATTAACGCGATAACAAGTAGAACATGAATTAATCCACCTGCTACAAATTGGAAGACATTCCCTAAAACCCATAATAATACTAAAATACCGATAATTGTCCACAACATAATATTTCACTCCTTATTGTTTTATTAATAAAAGAGTACCAAATGAACAAATAAAATAGTAGTGATACGCATTGATATCGGAAAAAAATGTATATTCTAACTCTATAAAGAATAAGCCTCCCTCAAATAATTGAGAAAGGCTTAAAAGAATTAAAAATTATGCCCATTCACCTTTACGGAAAACTGGTACAATTGATCCATCTTCTTTAATTCCGTCGATATCCATTTCATTTGAACCGATCATGAAATCAACGTGTGTATTCGATTCATTTAATCCCGCAGCGTTTAATTCTTCACGAGTCATTTCAGTACCGCCAACTAAACTGAACGCATAAGCTGAACCTAATGCTAGGTGATTCGATGCATTCTCATCAAATAGTGTGTTGTAGAAAGTTAATCCTGATTGTGAGATAGGTGATGCATCTGGAACTAGGGCAACCTCACCTAATCTTGACGCACCTTCATCTTGTTCGATTAAGTTTTTAAGAACTTCTTCACCTTTTTCGGCTGTTGCTTTAGTAACTTTACCATTTTCAAAATGGAATTCCATTCCTTCAATGATTGTTCCAGAGTAACTTAATGGTTTTGTTGAAACAACCACACCATCTACGCGATTTGCGTCTGGGGCAGAGAATACTTCTTCAGTCGGTAAGTTAGCAACAAAGACTTCACCACGAGCATTCGTAGAACCTGCACCTTCAAAACGGTGTAATTCAGGCAAGCCAACAACTAAATCTGTACCTGGGCCTTTGAAATGTAAAGCTGTGAATTTTTCATTGTTTAATTCGTCAGCTTTAGACTGTAACGTATTAACTTTTTCTCCCCAATGAGCAATAGGGTCTTCTTCGTATAAGTGAACTGAGTTAAAGATTGCATCCCATAGTGCATCAACTTGTTCTTCTGACGTTTCTAAGTCAGGGAATACCTTTGCAGCCCAATCAGCACCTGCAGCAGCTGCTACCAACCAACTAACTTTATTTGCTTGTGTGACTTCCATCATCGGACGCATTGCTATGCTACTTGCTTTTCTAGTTTCAGCAATTTTAGTTGGGTCAATACCTGCTAAAGCATCTGGTGCAGAAGAGCGAACACTGATACGACTTGCACCAGCGTCAATCATTTCATTCATTTCGACGATTTTCGATTCTGGAACAGTTGTTAAAGTATCAACATCCTGGTTTCTATAGTGAAGACGTGAGAGTTCATCGTCAGCCCATTTAACAATAACTTCTTTTGCACCGCGTTCGTATGCTGCTTCAGTAATCAAACGAGCTAAAGGTGCTTGGTCAACGTCGATAGATAAAACGACTGTGTGACCCTTTGAAACGTTAATACCTGTAACAACTAATAATTCAGCGTATTTTTTTAACATTTTATTCATTTCTGGTAATACCATAAAATTCATTCCTCCAAATAGATTAAAATTTATTTATACTTATTCATGCTAATTCATTTCATTAAATTTATCCAGTAATTCTTTCGCAAATTTCGTTAAATGTTCCTTTGCTTCATTATCTGGATCTAAATTATATTTGATACCTTGTGCACCTTCGATTGCGCCAGTCTTTAGAAACTGTTCTTCAAAATCATCTACACAGAGACAATATTTTCCAACGTAAAAAGTGTCTCCTGAACCAAAAACACCTGAAACTTTTCCAGTTAAATCAACATCTTCTAATTCTTCGTAGAAGTCTACAATTTCATCTGGTAAATCTGCATCTGTTCCATATGTATATGTTCCAACAACACAAATATCTGCATCTTCGAAATCATATGGATCAGCATCATAACTTTCAATTAGATTAACATTCGTACCTAGCTCTTTGAAAGCCTCCGCTACAATCTGAGCACCAGCACGAGTATTTCCAGTTAAACTGGCATAAACAATCATAACTTGAGTCATATTATGTATCCTTTCTATTCAAATTTGTAAGGCTAGTATAGCATTAATAGGTTGTTTAAAAAAGAAAGGATAAATCGTTATCACTTAATATTCGTTGAGAATCGGGCCTATTTACGTTATAATCACTTAGATATGATTTTAAAGGAGACGAATAAAAATTGATTACAAGAAAATCGAGACGTGAAATTGATGCTATGAAGGAATCTGGTGCATTCTTAGCCTCTATACATGAACAGTTAAGAGACTTTATAAAGCCAGGAATTACAGGTCGTGATATTGATCATTTCGTCGAAAAATTAATTACTGAAAAAGGAGCTATTCCAGCACAAATTGGATACCAAGGTTATGAATATGCAACCTGCATTAGTGTAAACGATGAGATTTGTCATGGTTTTCCAACTGAAGAAGTTTTAAAAAATGGTGATCTTGTTAAAGTAGACATGGTCATTGATTTAAACGGTGCTTATTCAGACTCAGCGTGGGCATATGTTGTTGGCGAAGGTTCACAAGAGGTTAAAGACTTAATGGACGCCACGCGTGAAGCACTATATAAGGGGATTGAAGCTGCACAAGTTGGTAACCGTATCGGTGACATTGGAGCGGCTATACAAAACTATGTCGAACCAAAGGGGTATTCAGTGGTTCGGGAATTTGTGGGACATGGTATTGGTCCGACAATGCATGAAGCGCCAAGTGTTCCTCACTACGGAATAGCTGGTAAAGGGACTCGGTTAAAAGAGGGCATGACGATTACAATTGAACCGATGATTAACACAGGAACTTGGAAATCGAAAATGGATGATAATGGCTGGACTGCACGAACTGAAGATGGTGGGTTAAGCTGTCAGTATGAACATACAATAGCCATTACTAAAAATGGTCCTGAAATTTTAACGCAACAAAAAGGTGAATAAAGCAAAAACTCCATTCAACAAAAAAGTTGAATGGAGTTTTTTATTGTTTAGAATTAGTTCGTGTAACCATTTGGATTATTCTTTTGCCAATTCCAAGATGTACGACACATATCTTCTAGATTATGTTTAGCTTCCCAATTTAAGAGGTCTTTTGCTTTAGATGGATCTGCATACCCAATCGCAATATCACCTGGACGTCTTTCGACAATCTTATAAGGTATTTCAACATCGTTTGCCTTTTCAAAGGCATGAACAACGTCTAAAACAGAATAACCTTCACCTGTACCTAGGTTAACTGCTTCTACTCCCTTGTGCTTTAGAGAATAGTCCAAAGCACTTAAATGTCCTTTTGCTAAGTCTAAGACATGAATATAATCACGCACGCCCGTACCATCATGTGTTTTATAATCATCCCCGAATACTGAGAGTGAATCCAGTTTGCGCACGGCGACTTGCGTTATATATGGCATTAGATTATTTGGAATATCGTTAGGATCCTCACCAATCCGTCCTGATTCATGAGCTCCAATAGGGTTAAAGTATCGTAATAAAACTCCACTCCAGTTTTCATCAGCCACAAACATATCTTGAATAATCTGTTCGATAAATAATTTTGTTCGTCCGTATGGATTTGTAGCAGATGTTGGTAAGGTCTCTGCAAAAGGGGCTTCGTTATCCATACCATATACCGTAGCGCTAGAACTAAATACGATATTTTTAACGTTATGATTTTTCATAACCTCAAGTAGATACAATGTTCCAGTAATGTTGTTGTGATAGTACATTAATGGCTCGGATACAGATTCACCCACCGCTTTAAATCCAGCAAAATGGATAACAGCTTCAATATTATTTTCGCCAAACAATTTATCTAACCCATTTTTATCCAATAAATTCATTTCATAAAAGCCAAAATCTTTTCCACTAAGCTCTTTAATACGATCTAAAACAGTTGGATGAGAATTTGAAAAGTCATCTACTATAATCACTTCATAATCATTATTTAATAATTCAACCACTGTATGTGAGCCAATATATCCAGCTCCTCCTGTAACGAGAATTGCCATAATAACACTCCTAAGTTTCTTTTGTGACTATTCTACCACATTTATGAGTTAGAAAACATTTAATTATTAGTCATGAAAGATCCTAATTAAGAAGAAAAACACATTATACACCCATACAATTCGATTATTCTTCATTACTTTATGGTATAATTCTATTTAAATATCATATTAGAAGATGGTGGTGGAATATGTACCATGTATCCGTAATTATACCCGTTTATAATAATGAAGATACATTGGAATTGGTGATAGAATCATTCTTAAATCAATCAATGCCAGGTTTTGAATTAATTTTAATTAACGATGGATCGACTGATCGAACTGCACAAATTTGTGATGCATATGCCGAACAAGAACCACTTTTAATTGAAGTAATGCATCAAGAACATCAAGGAGAATATGCCGCATTAAATAGGGGAATAATGAAGTCCACCGGAAAGTATATTTATTTCGCCAATCCACATGATTATTTTGAACGTCGATTGCTGGAAACAAATATCAAGATGGCAGAAGAAAAAGATGTAGATATGGTTGTTTTTGGTTTTACGACTCGAATGAATACAAATGAACTGGAGCGACATTTACCACGTCTACCGTTAATTACGAATCAATTACAATTTAGAAACCATTTTAGGAACTTTTATCATTTTTACCCTTACGAATTGTTTAATAAAATCTACAACAGAGATTTTATTATTCGCAATCATGCATTTTTTTCGTTAAATTCTAGCTATTCACAGCATTATTTCAATATGAATCTCTATAAAGATATAAGCTCTGTCGCTTTTAATCGAGAAATCTATGTACATCGAACGAACACAACATCAGAATTAAGTCTGAAATTAGATTCCTTTTTTGAAGAATATAAAATGTTTATTGTATATTTTGAAAAAGTATTAACATATTGGAGCTTAAAAGAAGAATATAAGGATCTAATAGCAGAAGAGTATTACTACCTCGTTTACCAGAAGTTGATTCATTTAAATGAATCAGGTAATATACTCGCTTTTGAACAGAAACTTGAACAAGTTATGAACCTAATAAATGATCCGGATTTACGTCCTCATTTGAAGTATTTAGATAAAATAAACAAGCAATCTACTTTCGACAAATTGTTGATTTTTCAAATGCGTAAAGGGAATGGTAAAAAAGTAATCGACTTATTCTCTCGACGAGATGGAGCAATAAATTTAAGAACTAATGTTAAGCAAATTATGAAAAAAATATTTGATTAAACTATAGAAAATTTGTGTTTGCATAGAAAATGGCAACTATTCTATAGAATTATAAACATATCTAATGTATAGTAATTATTAAATAATAAATTCACAAGTAAAGTTGGGAAAAAATGGAAGATAATATTAATGAATATTCAAGAAGAAACAAAAAAAAGAATAAAAAGAAACGT
>DAIOTD010000066.1:0-7382 GCA_036752205.1 Atopostipes sp. | reverse complement strand
AATCGTAAACTCTGTATCTGGAATGATAGTTGCTGGTGTAATATAATTTTCGGCTAATGCAGGACCGTAAACCATTAGTGGTTTAATAGCTGAACCTGTTCCGCGTCTAGAATCAAAAGCAATGTTAGTCTGCTCATAATCATAATCTCTGCCACCAATGAAACCAAGTACTCGTCCTGTCTGATTCTCAATTAATGATCCTCCAACTTGAACAGGATACTCGTCATAAATGATTTCACCTTCTTCATCACGTATGACTTCGCCCTCAGCATTTTCTCGCGCAAGATATTTTGTTCTTCCTAGGCGTTCCTTGTAGTTTTGAACTGATCTTTGCATTGCATTATGAACAATTGGGTCGATAGTACTATAAATATCGTATCCACCTTCACGTAATTCCGTTTTAGCTTTCTCGTCATACTGTGCTTTTAATTCAAGATTACTATTCAACTGTTCTTGAGTAATACCATCTTCCTCAATTATCATTTCAAATAAAATAGCTTTTGCTTCTTTTTCAACTAAGTCATATAGGTAAGATTGTCTTGGGTCTCTTTCTTCATCATCTTCCTCTTCACGACGTAAGAAGTCTAATGTCACATCATATTCTAAAGCTGAGTTATAATCTTTTTGTGTAATATATCCTTCACGATACATACTGTATAAGACTTCTCTTTGACGACTGAGTCCAGCTGACAAATCTTCTTTCACTTCTCCATATTGAGTATATGGGCTATATGAAATAGGACTTTTTGGTAGACCAGCTAAAAACGTCGCCTGTGGTAGTGTTAATTCAGATGCAGCGACACCAAAAATACCTTGGGCTGCTTCTTCAATCCCTGCAATATTCTGTCCACGATTGTTACGACCAAATGGTGAAATATTCATATAGGATTCTAAAATTTGTTCTTTGCTGAATTTGTTTTCTAAATGAGTCGCATACAATATTTCTACAGCTTTACGTTCATGTGTAACTTCGGCACTTAATATTTGTTGCTTGATTAGTTGTTGCGTCAGAGTAGAGCCTCCAGAAACCATAGCAGCATTTGTAAATTCTTGTAGACCGGCACGAATCAATGCTTTTGGTACGATTCCTTCGTGTTGGTAGAAATTTTCATCTTCAGTAGCAATAATCGCATTTAAAACTAGAGGTGACATCTGCTCTAAAGGAATAGGACTACGTAGTAAGTCAGAACGTAAATCGCTAATTAAACTATTATCAGCATAATACATTGATGATTTTATACCATAAGAGTTCACTTGATTTCTCATTTCAACTTCTGTCGGTATTGGAATATCTTCAACTAGAGAAGCGAAATAACCAATCACAGTTCCGCCACCTAAAGCTCCAATAATCATGATTAAAAATAAGAAAAAAGTAAAAAGTCCTTTTAATACACGGTAAAAAATATCGAAATAATGAGCAAAACGAATATTTACTCTTTCATTTTTTTCAGAACGTGTTTGATTCGTAGAGTTATTCGAACTCATATTTTGAACCTCCTAATGAGTTGCTAATCTTTTTATTTTAATGTGCTTCATTTCAAGTAATGATGGTTAATTATAGCAAATCATCTTAATTTAAGCAAAATGAAATAGAGTTCAATTAATTTAACTTACATCTACTAGACCCCTATATAAACTTATTAATGAAACGCTTTCTTTTTGTTGCGAATATTACGAGGTATTGTAACATGCTTGTGACATTTTATTAAGAATAAGAATGGTATAATCTAAATATATAACTTTGATTTTTTAACGATCTTATCAACGATTCCCTGGAGGTAGTGCTATTGAAAAAAACATTAATCAAATCCTTTCTAATATCGACCTTATTGTTACCGTCAATTATCGGAACTAACCCAGTTTTCGCTGATAATTATGAGCAACAAATAGAGCAGGCACAACAGTCAGCTCAAGAGAATGAACAGGCTGCAGCTGGCTTAGACGATATAATGAATCAATTAACCCAAGATATGAGCAGTACGCAAGCTGCTTTAGATCATTTAAATGCTGAAATGGTAAAAAATGAACAGAAAATGAATCAAACTCTCGAGGATATTCAAATTTCCCAACAAGAGATGAACACACTATTAGATGAAATTGATGACTTGGAAAAGAATATTGAACAACGTTCTGTTAAGTTGGAAGAACAAGCTCGTGTCGTTCAAGTAAATGGTAATCCCGCAATTTATATTGAGTTTATTCTGAATGCTGAATCTTTAACAGATGTCTTAGGGCGAATGGAAGTCGTAACTAATTTAGTCAAATCAAGTAACCAGATGATAAAAAGTCAAAAGCGTGATCAAGAGTCAGTAGAAAAAATGCGAGCAGAGACTGAGCAAAAAATGAACCAGCAACTTGCACTTATGGAAGAATTAGAAATTAGTGCAGCTAACTTGGAACTACAAAATAATTCACAGACAGCGTTACTTGCACAAATTGAAATTGAAAAAAGTTCAGTAGCCAGTGAGAAATCTGCTTTAATTGCAAAACGAAACGAAGCTCTGCAATTGGTACAATCTATTGAAAAAGACCGGGAAGAAGTATTAAAAGCTACTGAACGAGCAACATTGGATAGAATTGCAGACGAACAAAGAGAAGAAGTACAAAATGAAATAGTTCAAGTTAAAGCAAAAAAAGATAATGAAAGAAAAACTGCACCAGAAATAAAAGAAGTTGTGGTTTCTCCAGCAACATCAGAAAGAGAAAGTAATGCAACGACTCCTAGCTCTAACCCAAGTTCAAATAGCTCTAGTCATGAATCAACTGAAAAGGCTGAGCCGACTCCTCCGATTAAAAAGGAAGAGATTAAGGTTGAGAAGCCAAAACCGAGTCCAAAACCAACGCCAGCTCAATCGGGGAATGTATTAGAAATAGCTGGACAGTACACTCATTTAAAGAACTATATCTGGGGTGGACAGGATCCGGAACGTGGTTTTGACTGTTCTGGTTTTACTCAATATGTATTTGCACAAGCAGGGAAAAGAATCCCAAGGACTTCAGCTGCTCAATATCAGAGTGCTTCCAAAATAACCAATCCTCAACCAGGTGATTTAGTATTCTTTAGTGGAAACCGTAATGGTATCATTACACACGTTGGAATTTATGTTGGTGGGAACAAATTTATTGGCTCACAAACATCCACTGGAGTTGCGTATGCTGAATTAGATGGGGTATACTGGGGACCGCGTTTTGTTGGGTATGGACGTTATTAATAAATATAAGAAAATCTTCCGAGAGTCTGTGACTCTTCGGAAGATTTTTATCATTTTATGGTTAAATATATTTTTCAGTTAACGTTATAAATTCATCAATATCTGAGTGAACTAGGTTAATGGCATCTTGCCAGAAATCTGCTTTAGTGAGCTCTACATTTAAGTGCTTGAGAGCAAGCTTCTCGGTTGTCATATTAGCCGTATCTCGCAATAATGCAATATAATCGTCTTCAAAAGGAACGTCACTTTCCAGAGCTCGTGCATAAATTCCTAAGCTAAAGAAATAGCCGAAAGTGTAAGGGAAATTATAGAAAGAAACTCCCGTACTGTAGAAATGAAGTTTCGCTGCCCAGAACATTGGGTGGTAGCTTGATAATGCATCCTCATATGCTTCTTTTTGAGCCTCTAACATCAACTCTGAAAGACGTTCAGCCGATACAATCCCATTTTCTCTTTCTTTATAAAAATTGTATTCAAAAATATAACGGGCATGAATATTCATCATCATTACAGCACCACGTGCAATTTTTTCATCCAACAAAGTAATTTTCTCTGCTTCAGAAGACGCAGATTCAATGGTAGCATCAGAAACGACTAGTTCGGCCAGAGTAGAGGCTGTTTCTGCTACGTTCATCGCATAACGTTGATTCAACAGTGGTAAATCCCGTAATACTGAACTATGGAATGCATGGCCTAACTCATGCGCTAATGTTGACACGTTATCTGAACTACCAGAGAACGTCATGAAAATCCGCGATTGTTCTGATTCCGGTAGGTTTGCACAATAACCACCTGGACGTTTGCCGGGGCGATCTTCTGCTTCAATCCAGCGTTCATCGAAAGCTTTTTGGGACATGTCAGCCATTTTAGGACTAAACGATTGAAAGTTTTCTATGATAAAATCAGCTGCTTCTGAGAATGAGTATTTTTTTGCTTCGAAATTCCCAACACTTACACTAGCCGTAACATCTAACCAACCTAATTTATCGACATTCATCAATTTTGCTTTTCGATCAAAGTATTTAACAATTTTACCTTTATTTTTTGAAATAGTATCCCACATAGCATCTAACGTTTCTTTTTTCATACGATTACTTTCTAATGGTGGTTCCATATAGTTCGAAATTCCGTGAGCTTTTTGGTCCGCCAAACGGAAACCAGATAAGTGATTTAACGTACTGGAGAATAAATTCGCTTTACTATCCCAAGTTTTCTCCCAAACTTTTAACATTTCTGCACGCTTAGTAGAATCTGTTTCAGACCCCATTTTATTTTCAAATTGACCGGCAGAATATACATTGACCTTCCCATCTTCTTTTAAAGGGATTTGAATCGTTGAAACAAGCTCATTATACATATCCCCCCAGCCATGAAGTCCATCGATGGCTAAATTGTTACGTAATTCTTCTTCTTCAGTTGAGAGTAATTTTTTTGCATGTTCTCTCATTTCAGATAAAGCAAAAGCACTTGTTTTAAATGGTTCAATGGAAATCAATTCTTCAAAATCTCCATCTGTCATTGACGCAATTTTCTTTTGAAGTACTATATTTGTATTGCTCAAATCTTTTGATAAGTTAGAGACTAAATTTAAGTTTGTACGTGCTTTTGTATCGGTTGTATCAGCGGAAGCTAAACCAGACATAAAAGTACGCGCTTCGCTCACACCTTTTGATATCTTTTCATTTTCCTTTATTATTTTCGAAAAATGATCGAATTGCTTATTATCTTTTTCAGTAGTCCATTCTCTAACTAACGAATCGTAGGCATTTATCATCGCTTCCAATTCAACAACTTTATTGTGAAATGCTGGCGAGTCACTACCTCCATTAAAAACAACATTCATATCCCATGTATTTTTGTACTTCATTCATCTTGTCCTTTCTTGTTTACTCATCAAATTTTAATTATATTCTTATCTTACCTAAAAAAACATGAAATAACGAGTGATATTCGTTAAAATAGATAAAATGTAACAGTGGAGGATTTAAATGAAGCGTAAGTTAACTTATAAAGACCATATTTATCTAGCTATACCATTTATTATGATGTTCTTATTATATTGGAGTTCATCTATGTCATATGAAACTCAGAGTTTAAAATCACCATTACAGGATCTACTTTCTGGAGAACCCCTAAAGAATTTTTTATCTCAATTTGAATTTACTTATGGGGGTAGTGTAGTATCCGTTACTGAAAGTGGCTATTTTTCGTTTGTAGAATTTTTTATTCGAAAAGCAGCGCACTTTTTTAGCTTTTTTATTATAGGCTTCTTTTGGGTATTAGGATTAAGAAAACGTGTGAATGAAATGTGGTTAGTAATTGTGCTATCCATTTTACTCAGTATTGGTTATGCATGCTTTGATGAATTTAGACAAGTATTTCATCCGGGGCGATCAGGTATGATGGCGGATGTTATTTTAGACTCAGCAGGAGCATGTGTTGGAATCACGCTTGCATATATCGTGGATTTAAAAAAATGGATAAAATAATTTATGATAAAAATGTATTATTTTTTAACGAATATTGGTATAATTAAATATTGTAAGAATTGAATCACAGGGAGGGATTACTATGTCATTTAATAGTAAATATAATAAAGAAAGACCCGAATATCGGTCACAATATCGTGCGGAATTGGTTCATATACCAGACTCAATTCGTCGCTCATCAGGAATTATTATTAATAGTCGAAGATATAAATCATTTTTATTTACTTCAGATGTGGCAACAATCATGTATTCTGACGCAGATGCTATATTAGCGGTTTACCCTTATTCACCACATCCTACAATTATTAAAGCGCTTAGTTTGGTTTCACCTGTTCCATTAGCAGCTGGTGTTGGGGGCGGTGTCACACAAGGAAAAAGGTCAGCTCAAATTGCCAATTATGCGGATGCTTATGGCTGTTTAGCTGTCGTATTAAATGCCGCAGTTGATCCAGATACCGTACGGATGGTTAAAGAAAATGTGGATATTCCCGTTATTTATACCGTCATTGCTAAACATCAAGTCATAAAAGAGCATATTGAAGCTGGAGTAGATATTTTAAATATCAGTGGGGGTAAAGAGACACCAGAAATCACTCGACTTTTCCGTGAAAAATATCCACAAATTCCAATTATTGCTACTGGTGGAAGAAAAGATGAATCGATTCTTGCAACTATTGATGCCGGTGCTAACGCTATTTCATATACTCCGAAGACAACTCAAGAAGTATTCCAGGAAAACATGGAAAATTATCGTGAAGACTTGGAAATAGATTTTGAAGAAGGTCTAGAATAGTAATTCCATCTAAATAAGATACTTTTTTGAAAACTTTAACATCATCCATTAATTTGCTATAATTAGTGAACGATAAGACAAAGAAACTTTAAGGAAGTGAAAGAATGGCAGGACATTCAAAATGGAATAATATAAAAGAAAGAAAAGGTGCTCAAGACAAAAAGCGTGGTAAATTATTCCAAAAATTAGTAAAAGAAATCTATGTGGCAGCTAAAGCGGGTGGACCCGATACAGAAACCAATCCTGCTTTACGATTAGCGATTGACAAGGCAAAGTCGAACAACATGCCGAATGATAACATTGATCGAGCGGTTAAGCGTGCGACGGACTCAGGCGAGAGTGCAAACTATCATGAAGTGACTTATGAAGGTTATGGACCAAGTGGTGTGGCTATTCTAGTTGAAACGTTGACCGATAACACAAACCGAACAGGGACAAATGTACGTGTGGCTTTTGACCGTAATCATGGAAACCTTGGTGAAAAAGGGTCAGTTAACTATATGTTTGATCGTAAAGGCTATATTGCCATCGAACGTGAAGGGTTAGACGTTGATGAAGATACAATGTTAATGAGTGTTTTAGAAGCTGGCGCGGAAGACTTAGAGACTTCTGAAGAAGTTTTTGAAATCTATACGGATGCAAGTGATTTTACAGGCGTACGGGATGAACTAGAGAAAGAGTACACTTTAGCGAATGCTGAATTAATTATGCTCCCAAGTATGCATGTAAATGTCGATGAAGAAACGAACGAAAAATTAGAAGAATTAATTAATGCATTAGAAGATGATGATGATGTGAACGACGTCTATCATAATGCAATCTTTGAATAAATGATAAAATATTTTAAAAAGCACTAAAATTCGAGAAGTCGAGTTTTAGTGCTTTTTT